>JBCCSO010000016.1:0-23067 GCA_039199965.1 Chloroflexota bacterium
CATTTGCTCGATGCGCGGCCGCAGCCGCTCGATTTGGCGCGACATAAACGCCTTTTGCACCAAGCCGCGTAAGCGAGAATGGTCGGGCGGCTCAAGCTGCAGCAAAGAGAATTTTTCAGCTTCGTAAAAGGGTTTTAGCGCGGGGCTAGGCTTGACAACTAGAGGTGAATCTTCGGGAACAACATGAGAGATTTGACGGCCGAACTGCTTGCGATTCCGCAAAATCTCATTGATGTCTGCGTGATCTAAAAACGTCCATTTGCCATAGTCTTCCCAGTAGAAAAACGGCGCTACTTCACGGATCGCTTCATAGTATGGATATGGATTGTTGTAGAACTGAGGCTCGCGAATATCAAGCTGAACCCGTCTTGAGTTAGCATTAATCTTTAAGCCTGCTAGTCCAGTAGCCATTTTATCCTTTATCCCTTCCACTTCATCCTTTCGAAACTACTCTTTCTCGTACGGCTGACCGTCAGCCGCAGGCATATGCCCTTTGCCCACAATTCCTGCCAGAACAATCATGGTTGCCAAGTATGGAATCATCAGCAGAAATTCAGACGGGATGGGCAGTCTTAAAATGGCTAGTTTGGTCTGGAGGGCATCGGTAAAACCAAATAAAAGGCTAGCTCCAAATGAGCCAATCGGGTTCCAGTTGCCGAAAATCATAGCGGCCAATCCGATAAACCCACGACCGGCCGTCAGCCCCTCGTCAAAGCGGGGGACAGAGCCTAGCGTAAAGTAACCACCTGCGAATCCGGCCATCATGCCAGACAGCAAAACCGCCTGCCAGCGGGTGCGCAGCACGTTGATCCCTAGGGTGTCGGCCGCTTTCGGATGCTCGCCCACAGAGCGCATGCGCAGTCCCCAGCGGGTATAGTAGTACGCTACATGAATCACAATGATCAGGATGAACATACTGTACACGAAGATATTGTGGCGGAAGAAAATAGGTCCAAGAATCGGGATATCGCCCAGAAGCGGAATTTCAAATGGCTTGAACGTGCCGGGATTATTGAACTCTTGATATTTCTGCAAAAAGCGGGCGGACAGATAGCTGGTAAAACCCACTGCGAAAATGTTAATGACCGTGCCAGATACAATCTGATTGATTTTGTAGCGTATCGAGAAGGCTCCGTGTACGGCCGACAAGACTGCACCAGCCAGCATAGCAGCGACCAAACCGATACACAGGCCAAAGATCGTTAGCCCTTGCTCGCCCATGAAGCCTGCAAAAATTGACTCGGGCAGCCACAGTTTGGCGACACTACCGACAAATGCCCCAACCATTGCGCCGGTGAGCATCATCCCTTCAATGGCGATATTGACGATACCGGCCCGCTCTGACAGGATGCCGGAAAAAGCTCCTAGGGTGATGGGAACCGCACGTACAATCGTGGCTGATAACAAACCGCCCAGATTTAGCGATTTGCCGGCCGCCCCCCACGTCAAAAACCCAAAGATGAACAGCCCAATCACAATAGCCAAGATGGTGTTTGCCCACCGGCCGAAGCCGCGGAAAAGCTGCACACCGCCCAAAAATGCGGCGACAAGGGCTAAACCATTGAGCACAAGCGAACTGGGCAAGAGCCAATCGTACAAATCGCCCGGCTGGCTTGAAAGCGGCAGCTTGAACGTCGTGATCACTTCAGAAATACCGATTTCATCACTTTCGGCCGCGCCGCCCAGTCCCTGAGCAAAGAAGTACCAGATTGAAAAAGCGATGATTAAAAAGACAATCCCCAAGATCCTCTGACGAGTAAATACGCTCCGCCATGATGTTTGGGTTGTGTTTGAAGGAATTGTTGTTGAAGCCATATGTTTAAAATTTAGTGGTCAGTGATTGGTGGTTGATAATTAGTGAATCCTCTGCTGCCTAACTACTCTCCACCAGTGACTTTCCACTCTCTTTACCCCCAGCTGCTGGTTACCAAGTCACCCTCTTCGCCAGTATCACGCAAACGATAAATTGTGCGCACGATGGCCGGGGCGGCAATAAAGGCTAAAACAAGAGCCTGAACAATTGAAATAATGTCGATGGGAATGCCGGCATCCACCTGCATTTGCGTAGCTCCATTGCGCAGTGTGCCAAATAAGATGGCGGCTAAAACAACGCCGACCGGGTGATTTTTACCCAGCAGGGCGAGCGCAATTGAGTCAAAGCCGTAGCCAGATGAGAACGCGGGAACCAATCGATGATTGAGGCCCAAAATCTCATTGGCACCGGCCAGCCCGGCCAGTCCACCAGAGATAGACATGGCGATTACCGTCGCGCTGACAATGTTCATACCGGCGTAGCGGGCTGCGTTGGGATTGGCCCCCACGGTGCGCAGCGAGAAGCCCCACTTGGTGCGAAACAAGAACCACCATGTGGCCCACGCCATCAGCAGCGCAATGAAGAAACCTAAATGGAAACGATCCCCACCCAAAACGGGGAGCTTGGCACTATCAGCCACGATGGGGCTAATCGGATTCACCGAGCCGGGGGCCTGCATGTACGTGCGCAGCAGCCACTCGACTAGCCTAAAGGCGATGAAGTTCATCATGATCGTATTGATGACTTCGTGACCGCCCGTTTTTGCCTTTAGCCATCCCGGAATGTATCCCCAGATGCCGCCACCAATAAAACCGGCAATGAGAGCCAGCGGAATGTGAATGATGGCGGGCAAGTTGGTAAACGAATAACCAACCCACGTGGCGGTAACGGCTCCAATAAACAGCTGCCCTTCAGCACCGATGTTAAACAGACCGGTTCGAAAACCTAGCGCTACACCCAACCCTGCAAAAATGAGCGGGGTTGAAGTGACCAAACTTTCCAGAAATGGATTAAACGCACTGCGGATCGCTTCACGGTCTCCAGAGCCTAAAGCCTCCGCAATTTCTGACGGGCTGCCAATCGCACCCACGAACAGGGCTTGATACGAGACTGCGATTGAGCGCCATGCGGCCGCCAATCCGGCTCCAATTGATTCACGGAAAGCGGCGTAGACTTCTTCTGTCGTAAAAGCGATAAAAATTCCCCCGATCACGAGCCCAGTGAACACCGCCAAAATCGGGTAGAGGGCCGCCTGCAAAGAGCCCCGCCACGTCCCACCATCCATTGATTTGTTGAGCTCGTCGATCAGGGTCTGACCGCTGTCCGACTTTTGTTCTTTTGGATCTTCAGTCTGATTAGTCATGATCTTCCTCTCCCCCGCTGTTTGCCATCACTTCTTCCAATGATGATCCGGCCATGAGCAAACCGACCTGTTCTTTGGTGACATCGTCCGCATTGACCATAGCGGTAATCCGGCCGTCAAACATCACTGCGATCCGGTCTGACAGCTGCATCACCTCGTCTAGCTCAGTTGAAACGAGCAGAACCGCTACGCCATCATCTCGCTTTTCAACAATCTGGCTGTGAATGTACTCAATTGAGCCAACATCAATACCGCGTGTTGGCTGGGCCGCCACCAAAAATTTAATATCGCGCGAAAACTCTCGCGCCACAATCACCTTCTGTTGATTACCACCTGACAATGATCCAACAGATGTTTCGATACTGGGTGTGCGGACGTCAAACTGCTCAACCAGCTTAGCGGCATTGTCGCGCATGTTTGACTCATTGAGCACCACTCCGTTTGAAAACGGCTCTGTGTAGTATGACTGTAACGCCAAGTTATCAATGATCGGAAAGGTTGATACCACACCGTCCCGCTGACGATCTTCTGGAATGTGCGCAGAACCCATTTCTGTAATCGTGCGCGGCGGTTTGTTTTGAATGTCTTTGCCAAGCAGCGTGATCTTTCCTGCTGATGTTTGTGTCATCCCAGTCACTGCCCCAACCAACTCTGTTTGGCCATTTCCCTGAATGCCAGCCACACCTAAAATTTCGCCTTCACGCAGTTCAAAGCTGATCTGATCAACAGCCACCTGACTTTGCTCATCCATGACGGTTAAGTTGTCGACTTTCAGCACCACGCTGCCCACTTTGGGGGGATCACGTTCTACGTCTAAATCAACCGCTCGGCCGACCATCATTTCAGCCAGCTTCGCAGGATTGGCTTCGGCCGGTGTTGTTGACCCCACAACTTTGCCGCGCCGCAGGACGGTGATGCGATCCGCGTAGTCCAATACTTCTCGCAGTTTATGGGTAATAAAAATGATCGATTTTCCCTGATCAATTAGCAGCTGCATGATTTCAAAAAGGCTGTCCGCCTCTTGTGGAGTAAGTACGGCCGTAGGCTCATCAAAAATCAGAATATTTGCGTCACGGTATAGTAATTTGATGATTTCAACGCGCTGCTGAACCCCTACCGGTAGGTCACCCACCATAGCATTCGGGTTCACATTTAGGCCAAAACGACCCGAAAGCTCTTCAATTTTTTTGGCTGCTTCCCGGCGTTTTAAAAATCCACCCGGTGTAGTCTCCTCTTCCCCCAGCATCACATTTTCAGTCACCGTAAACACCGGAATCAGCATAAAATGCTGATGCACCATCCCAATACCGGCCTCAATAGAGTCCCCAGGCGAGTGGATATCAACTTTTTTGCCATCGACAAAAATCTCTCCCTCTGTGGGTTGATACAGGCCGTATAAAATGTTCATGAGGGTAGATTTACCGGCCCCATTTTCCCCAAGAAGCGCATGGACCTCCCCTTTATTTAGGGTGAGGTTGATGTGGTCATTCGCCAAAACGCCGGGGAAGCGCTTGGTAATACCTTTTAGCTCGAGCACTGGTTGATCAGACATAGATTTTTAATTGCTTTCAGAACGGGTTTTGGATCAACTTTTTCCCATCCTGCTTTACCCAGAATCCTTTTTTTCAGTTTATGTATCATACCAATCTTTTTCTGAACTGGCTCGAAATGAATGGGTTAGAAAGTAGAAAAAGGTTATGATTGAAACGTTATGATCAAAAAAGAATCACAGCTAATCAATATTATTGTAAGAGCTATCTTGATAGAAGCTGGCAAGCTGGTCGTAGTCAAATGGGAAAAACCTGCACTGGAGCTACCATCTGAGACAGGCATACTTATTGGCGGCCGAGTTGAGTACGGAGAAGAACTGACGGAAGCGTTGGTTCGGGAGGTAAAGGAAGAAACCGGCGTTGATGTCAAAGTTGAAAAATTGCTATACACCCACCAGCAAGTGTTCGTTTCCCGCCGTACGGGAACGGAAATACATGAGTTGGGATGGTATTTTTTGGTGTCGCCGATTAACAAAGGGGACGAAGCTTGTCCAAACGACAGTCGGGTTTCAAACCCAGATTTAGACATTATGTTTAATGAGCGCATCCCGATCACAGAAAAAGATTTATCCGTCATTTATCCGGTTTTTCTGCGCGAAAATTTACCGGCAGATGTGGCCACTGGTTTTATTCAAACGCCTAAAACCATCTATACCAACTGGCGCACCAACCGGCATGAAACGTGGCCACAAGAATGGATGGCGTTTGAGCAGGTCAATTAATTTGGCTGGCTAGAACCAAAACCACACTTCATCAGCTAAACACTACATAACAGGAGACAAATATGATTACGCGGACGTGGCATGGAAGAACACACATCTCTAAAGCTGAAGAGTACCTCAAATTAATGCGAACGGTCGCTATTCCTGACTACAAATCAACACTAGGAAATATTTCCGCTTGGGCACTCTATAGAGCCGACGGGGACGTTGCCCATTTCTTGATGGTGACACAGTGGGAGTCATACGAAGTAATCAAGGCCTTTGCGGGTGAAGATATTGAAACGGCCAAATACTATGATTTTGACAAAGATTACCTGCTTGAATTTGAGCCATACTCATATCACTACGAGACGTATGAGAGTTAAAAGTGACTAATTTTGCAAAACATGTCTGGCCGATTTCGGCCGAAGTAATTGAAAATCGGCTCAAGCTAGATGGCCTGAACATCACTGAACTAGCCAGAGAACACGGCACCCCGCTCTACATTTTTGACGAAGCCACCATCCGGCACGCATGCCAGCAGTATAAATCTGCATTTGCAGACTACCCCGGTGGGGTTGAGTTTAGCTATGCTAGCAAAGCCTTTTTGAATTTAGCCATCGCCAAGCTGCTACTTGAGGAGGGGTTTGACTTTGATGTGGTCTCGCTGGGTGAAATGCAGATGGCCCTGCATGCGGGTGCCAGACCTGAGCAGCTGCATCTACACGGCAACGCCAAGCCCCGTTTTGAATTGGAAGAGGCGGTTAAAGCCGGTATCGGCCGTATTGCGGTTGATAACTTGGATGAGGCCAACACCCTTGCTGATATCTGCAGGGAGCTGGACAAATCGACCAGCATCATTTTGCGCATTGAACCAGCCGTGGCTTCAAACACGCATAAAGCGATACAAACGGGACAAAAAGGGTCAAAATTTGGGCTGTCGCTTAAACTAGTCGACTCGTTTGTAGAGATTGTTAATCGGTCCCCCCATCTTGAACTGCTCGGGCTACACTTTCACTTGGGGTCGCAGCTTTTTGATTTGTCTGACTACCAAGAGGCGCTTGGCGTTGTGCTTGATCTGATGGTTGATCTCTGGGATGAACACCAAATTGAAATTACAGAAATAAGTCCCGGAGGTGGGCTTGCAGCCGCTTACACTGCAACAGATCAAGTCCCCAAACCAGTCGAGTTAGCCGATGCGATAGTCGATTTTATTGTGACTGGATGTAATCAGCGCAGATTAAGCATCCCCACACTCATTTTAGAACCCGGCCGATCATTGATCAGCCGGTCAGCCATTGCCATTTATGAGGTGATTGGTTCAAAGCCAATTGAGGACCCTGCGGTTGGAACCGCTGAAAAATATCTACACGTTGACGGAGGCATGGGAGATAACTTGCGCCCGGCTTTGTATAATGCACCGTACACGGCCATCGTTACAGATCAGGTAGAGCATGATGCAACAGAAATGGTGCATATCTCTGGCCGGTTTTGTGAGTCTGGCGATGTGTTGCTTAAGAATGCAATGCTTCCCCAGACACAGATAGGAAATTTCATTGCGTTCGCATCGGCCGGAGCATACACCCTCAGTATTGCCAACAACTACAATCTAGTCCCACGACCAGCGGTTTTAATGGTGACTAACGGAAACGTTAGGCTTATGCAGCGGCGTGAAACCTTTGAGGATATGATCCGAAGAGATACTTGATCGCAGTAGGTAAAAATTGTTCGCGGGCCCCGTTACGACAAAAACAAGCTATCTTCATCTTGTTCAAAGTTTAAATTGATGCCACTTATCCTCTGCCCAATTTTTCGATAGAGTAAATTCATCTCGCGGCCGACCCTCGAGCTGTGTAGATCAGCTTGCGGTGAGCGTTCGTACCGCTCATAGGCTTCTTGAGCCCGCCGCAGATCACCACTGCTTGCCAAGCACTTCATTAGAAGTAACCATCCAATCTGTCTAGACTGATCTAGAGCAATCATCATCTTTGCATCTTCCATGCCCTGCTTCCAGTTCTCATTTCTAATAGCATAATTTATTAGCAGTGTGTACCCCTGCAGCGTGTTGTCCAGAATTGACTGTCGCTCACGCATGACCCATTCTTCAAACCAGTCGCTTGCCTGCCTAGAAAAGTCACTCATAAACTCTCCTTGATACAGAGCTAGAGCAGAACGCAGGCTTTCGGCCTGTTCGTCATCCATGTGCATAATGTCTACCTCTTTAAACTGTTGCAACCATTTTTCAAGCTCATGTAAGTCTACCCAGCACCCTTGTGTAACATCAAAATGGACAGATTTTCTAGAGATAACCATGTATGGGCCAAAATCATTTTTCAGCCGTGCCAGAATATTTCGTAAATATGTTCTGGCGTCTTGATCAGAAAGATTCGGCCAAAAAATCTTACTGAGTCTTCGACGCGATACAGGTTCGCCTACTCGAATGAGATACCCCAGTACCCCGAGTCTTAGGCTTTTTCTAAAAGGTTGTTGGTCTCCCTCGGTAAATTGAAAAGTCGTTTTGCCGAGCAGTTGAACCTTGAGCATGATGGTTACGTAGAAAGAGAAGGTATTAAATTAAATAATTAGGGAGATGGAACACAGGACATAGCTATGAGCTCTCTGACCAAACTGAAATTCAGCAAATGGGTGCGAGCTCTTTATTCTAGTTGAGTTTTAGAAGAGGGTTTCTCGCAAAGGGCACAGATTTCGACAAAGACGGAAATCTTTTTAATAACCTTCATCAACTTTGGTGTAAATTTAGTCTAGCACAACCGATTTACATGACCCACAAACTAGTTCAAAAAGTAGGCTAAAAAATACGAACGTTGTGCGAAATGATTTTCGCACAGCTAGTTTTCACGAAGGAACATGAGACTGGCTGTATTATTAAAGCACAATTTTGTCGAGTGTCGCAGTAAACTCATTTAACAATTGGAAGAAAAACTCAAGCTCTGGATAAATGGGTATTTGACTGTAAATGGTCTCGTTTTCAGCAGATAGTTTTAGTGCTGTTCCCCCAAGAACTGTGTCAATGATTTGGATTTGCCATCCATCAATTTCAGCGGTTTGCCATCCCAATCCGGCTGACTCGGACAACACTTGATCAACAATTTGGGGCCAAGAACGTGCTTGATTTCCTGTAAGCTGTCGCTCAATAAATTTGTACACAACAGGCCGGAGCACATTTTGAAGATGCTGCTCAATCCAATCTTTTTCATCCAGAGTAACTGGGTAGCTCCCAGAGAGTTGTGTGATTTCACCACGTAACAGCACGGCCAACTGATCTGGCAAATTTGGCAGCGCATCAACAGATGACATTCTGGGCAGTGATGAAATCAATCGGGTCACTATCTGATCCATTCTAGGTTTGTCAGCCCAGATATCACCACCGGGGACGGGTGCAATAATCAGCTCTTCAAACTTTGCCACATCAATCCCGGTGTGATCAGCTACATCCGCAAGCGGCATCAGTTTAATTATTTGGTTGTCCAGCAAAAGTGTGTCTAACATGATGGTTTACGGCCGCTAAGGAACAAAAATCACACTAAAATTGTTCTGTTGAACTTTGTATATTTTGATTTAAATACGCATAACCCATTAGGGATGTTGAACTTGAGTTTTGCGATACCGAATCCACGGTCGGCCGTCTGCCGTAGCGCGCTCATCTAAAATGGGAAGGGGCTCTTGGGTAAACACATCATACGGACGCAAAAACCCTTCAGTTAGCTGCCCCGGCAACGCATCATTCGGGATAGTCAGCCGTCGAATGTGATCAACTCGCGTACCCGCAATCCACTTAAGAGATGGGATGGCACCGGCCGCAGGAATGTCATTGTCAGGATCAGGATTAAGCCATGCCCAAGTAAAGTTATCAGAGCCATAGCCAACTTGCCGCACGGCCAAGCCGTAATCACGCATAACCGGCCGATCAGCCGCAAAGCGGTGTACCACATCAATCGCTGAACCCGGCTCTACATCCGAGCGGCCGCGCACGCCCAGCCATGTGATTCCATCACCCAGCGGAACGTAAGCATTGCGAATGTTGGGATCATTAATCTCTTCAACAGATGTCCAATATAGACCATTGTCCATTTGCCAGTGTCGGTAAACTTTTGACTGACCGCTGCTCGCATTCTGCCAACCTAGATCAGTTCCTGTATCAACCCCCACCAGCCGCCAGCCAGTATTTGGGTCAAACTCATTTTGTCGATTCAGCGTCACAGGCCGCCAGCGCGTGCCAACAATGCGTATTTGGCCAATTTCAGTACTCGGCTCCCCTGCTACATTCAGCAGAGGAGTGCCATCGGCCAAATACGCACCTAGTAAAATGCGCGCAGGGCCCAAAGGCACCCCCGGCCGGGGTGTCAGCTCGAATCGCGTGATCGACAATCCATCAAGCTGAGCAGTAACCGCCAAATCTTCCTGTGCGTACAGGCTGCCATCACCACCTACCAAATGTACAAACAGCTTTAGGCCTGCCGGTAATGAGCTGGGTATAGACCACACCACATCAATGTTCGCAGTCTCAGCCATTGGGACAGTTGTGTCGTACTGTTTCAGCCCGTGCACCTGAACCATCCCATCCAAGTTCAAAATTAGTGGGTCAAACTTAGCTTCATCAAGCGATGCTATCGGATCCTGCCTCCACAGAAATGCGTCCCCAATAGGCACATGAGCTGGGAGTGACTCAAACATTTGCGGACTGTAGTTTGTAGCAACCACATTTAGCCCCTGCTCGAGCTGGGCATGAATGGCACCAGCCCAGTCATTATTGTAAGTTGGATCCACATAAACAATTTCTAAGTCCGGCCGCACCCCTTCTACCTGCTGCAAATAGCTTAATGGCGTAAACCAGTGCCAAGACGATAGGACAACAGCATTTTCTGGTGCATCTCTCAAAATGCTGTTTGTATAATCGGCCGTGTCATGCTGGCGGGCCAACCAAAAGTAACTGTCCCATGTCGGCTGAAGCTGGACAAAACTGCCAAAGATTCCACCCACGCAAACAATCGCCACCAGAATCCATCCCCCATCCAGTGGGGTATCAGACCATGCAGCGATGGTCCCTGCCATCTTGTGAGCACTCATTGTAATTAGCCAGCTAAACCCGATCACAATCGGCAAGTAAGCGGGCAGCATGTACTCAACTGTTTGTGGCGCACGGTAGGTCGCTGCAATCAGAGCCAGCGTAAAAAAAGAGCCTCCTAGCAACAGCACCAACCGCCATCGATAGTAGGTTAAAAGCATCAGGGAAATGCCCGCACCCACTAAAACAAGCCAGTGAAACTGAAGATTAACAACGTTCCACATCACCCGAAAACGGATGATCAATTCAGATAACGACTCAATAAAGAAAAAGTCAGCGCCAAATCCCAGCCCGCTGACGTAGGTGAAAAATAGAGCTGGGTTTCTCAAGCTGGGCTCGCGAATCAAAATCAAAATCCACGGAACAAGACCTACCGCTAGCGCCAGAGATAGTTTGCCAACTTTGTCTAACTCGAGCAGCCAGCGCCAGCGGGTAATACAAACGACAACGCCCATAATGACAGCGAAAAAAGCCAAGGACAGATGATGGGTCACCCCCAATGACATCACCGCTACCGCCATTAGCAGCAATCGAAAATTCCGCTGATCGGCCGTGGGTTCGTCAATCATGCGGCGCACCCAGCGCATCACAAGAAAGATCCCATACGCGGCAAAAAGCGTAGTTAAGCTGCGAATATTTGTGGTAGTTGCTTGACTCCAAAACGTCGTACTCATACCCAGCAGAGCCGCCCCCACAACGCTGCCCAAGACCAGCATCCACTTGTGATATCTATTAATGATTCTCGACTGAGGCATCTCTGACAGGATCAGGGGAATGAAGGCTAGGGTTAAGCTAGATGTGATAGCTGACAGAAAATTGAGGTTACTTGCCGCCGAGCCAGGCAAAAGAGTAAACAGCCAGCCCAAAGCCACATACAGGGGGAAACCGGGCGGATGTGCAATTTTAAGTTGGGTTGCAGCAAGCTGGAATTCACCGCTATCGGCTGGCAAGACCCCCGGCCGGAGCGTCGCGAGATAAAGAACCAGAAATGCGGCAAACACACCGCATGAAACCACTTTTTTCATCTGGCTCCATTATACCGAGGTTTAAAACAAAAAACGCAGCCATATGGCTGCGTCTTCATAATTACAAGCTTTTCAAATTGCGATCTGTCAGGTGTTTACCCCAACAGATCGCAGATTAAACACTCAATATCATTAAGTTAGCAAAAACCAAAGGATCAGTAAGTCTGAAATATCAATAACTGATCTACCGAATACTGATCCACTCACTTAATCTAACAACCTTGATAGCACCTAATCAGCATAATCAAATGTTGTTCCAATTGAGGCGGGAGAAGTCCGTGCATCTGGCGCATTATTTGCCAAGAATGATGGGTCTTCATAGCTACCGGCCCATGATCCGAAGCCACTGGCAAATGGATCAGTGTTACCGGCCCATGATCCAAAGCCACCAGCCCATGATCCAAAGCCACCGGCCCATGATCCAAAGCCACCAGCCCATGATCCAAAGCCACCGGCCCATGATCCAAAGCCACCGGCCCATGATCCAAAGCCACCGGCCCATGATCCAAAGCCACCGGCCCATGATCCAAAGCCGCCGGCCCATGATCCAAAGCCACCGGCCCACGATCCAAAGCCACCAGCCCATGATCCAAAGCCACCGGCCCATGATCCAAAGCCGCCATCCCAAGCAAAGTAGTTACCGGCCCATGACCCAAAGCCACCGTCTTCGATGTTGTGAACCATGAACATTTCAAGCTCTTCATCGTAATAGGACCAGCCGATGTAGTGTTCTTCACCAGCCAAATCCGCTTGGATGTCTAAACCTTCGTTTGCAGCCCCTACCATCTCGCCAAACACAGCGTCGTATGCATTGACGCGGCCAGCACCTTGCTGCCAAACGCTATAGTTTGGATAGCCGGTCTCCTCATCCAGCCAAAGCAATGCAGATTGTTTAATGCGATATTTCACTTCGTCTGGTGTTAGGTCTGGATGCTGCTGCAGCATGAGCGCAACAACACCACTGGTCACGGCCGTAGCCTGAGAAGTGCCTGCTAAAGAAGCATATCGTTTGCCAAAAAAGTTATCTGGATACTCTTTAGCCAAGTATGAATTCTTTTTCATCAGCGACACCATGTGCGCTCCAGAAGCAACCACATCTGGTTTGATGAATGCGTCGTGGGTTGGG
Organism: Chloroflexota bacterium; assembly: GCA_039199965.1. GTDB lineage: Bacteria > Chloroflexota > Anaerolineae > Promineifilales > Promineifilaceae > WTJY01. The sequence continues at coordinate 12,665 of JBCCSO010000016.1, forward strand.
CCTGCTCCAGAGAATGGGGTGATATAGTCATCGTCCCAGTTGTCTGGTGTGAAGTTATCTGTGAATGCGCCTACAGTGATCACATACGGGTTGTTACCGGGCACAGAAATTGTCAGTGGGTCTGAGCCAGAGTTACCGGCTGCAGCTACAACCACAATGCCTGAATCCCAAGCGGCCGAAACCGCCTGATTCATCGGATCAGCCCAGTATGGTGACTGAACGTTTGAAACCAAAGATAAGTTCATCACGCGCACGTTGAACTCGTCTTTATTTTCAACCTCATATTGGATACCCAAAATGACACTCTCATAGGTTCCTCTCCCTTTTCGGTTCAAAACACGAACCGGGAGCAGATTAGCATCAGGTGCGATCCCCATCCAATTCTTGTCATCATGTCCTTTCTCGCTGTTAGCAATAATGCCAGCGATATGGGTTCCATGACCATTTGGATCTTTTGGCTTAAGCGTTGCATCCTCAGGGATTTCGCCAAACTTTTTGATGAGCTTTGTTTCACGGATCACATCTTTCCATGCCACAAGGCGCAACTCTTTGTTCGTATCTTTCTTAATCCCCTTAAAACGGGTGACACCCGTATCTAGGACTGCAACAGTCACACCGTCGCCGGTAACCCCCTGCTCCCAAACCTGATTTGCACCAGTCACTTCGGTGTAATCGGCTGTTTGGTGAACATCAGTCACTTCATCTTCTGGATCCATGTTGTCGCCAATAGACTGAATGCCGACAACCCCGTGGTTAGGGGTAACCATGACTCCCTGCATCTGGTTTAGCTGTTCGGCTGCCTCAGCAGACAACATCGCTCCGGCTCCCTTGATGATAGTGAGTTCCGAAGTAACCTCTCCCCCGTACGATTCAACTAACGCTTTCACTTGCTCCGTACTTTCACCTTGGATAATCCAAGACTCCAGCGGTAATGAAGGTGAAGCGGCTGCTGGCACAGGACCAGCTGCTGACATATTGCCAGCCGTGATCAGCATTACACCTGCAAGCAGTGCAATAAATCCGGCCAAAAGCCAGTAACTTCGTTGGCTTTTAGCCGGGGGCTGAACATCATACATTACCATAATCAACTCCTGTTGGTGTGTGGCTTTCTAAAGCAGAAAAATTTAGAAAGGCAATAAGAACAAAATGGAATAAAAAAATATGCCTGCTGATTAGAGTTGCCACACCGAAACGTTTCGGAATTTACCCAGCGCAAATAGCTTGATGAAATAAAAAGAGGTTTGCATAGGAGCTATCCCACCCACTTTTGTTCAGGCTACAAATGTTATTTCTGTGAAATAACGACAACGCCCTAAGAAAGCATTTATTAAACCAAACTATGCGCTTCAAGGACGTTACAACTAAATCGTTAATGACTTTACGCTGTAGCAACATCGTACCATACATCCGAAACGTTTCGCTTTAGGCTTTTTAGCCTGGGACCTTGGTAAACTAAGATCGATAAGCTGAGAAAATTTAGCAAAAAGTAAAAAGGCCCTCGTTGTTATGACAGGTTAAATAGGCGAGTGCTACGTCAAGGATGGATAGATGAAAACCCTTGACGTAGCCTACAGTGGTTTGTCCTGCTGAAATTTCCATCACGTCATGATTGACAAACCACTAGATTAAGTGTTAGGGATTTTGCAGGCGGGGACTGTGAGACAGGTACAAAGAGCAAATCATGCGGGCACAGATTCTGAAATATTGGAAATATACGTGATCCAGTCGTTTAATGAAGATGGTGCTCCCACAATTTCTGGGGCAACAATCGAACCATCCCATGCAGCTTCTGCACGACGGCGAACTTCAGGTTCTGTCCCTCCATTCTCGATCACAAATTTGAGAAGTTGGCGGCCGACTTCTTCTTGACCGCACTTAGTCAGCAGCTCGCCAAATCCAGCCAAGACGCTCAGTTTGTGTGATGCGTTTGAGGGTGTTTCCAGCGCCTCTAAAAAGTAAGCCCGCGCCTGATCATACCGCTTACGTGCCAATGCAATGCGCCCCTGTTCCCGAATGAAGACGTTAATCGGCAGATTCATGCTGCGGAATAATCTTATACACTGCAGGCAAACATCCTCGGCCGTGGTGTAATCCTGATTGTGTATGGCAACACCAATTAAGTTACCCAATGCTTCGCCACGTCCACGGCGGTTACCCGATTGATCATAGTAAACCAGCGCCTGATTCGCCGCTTCTTGGGCCTCATCAATCTCACCCTCACTCAGCGCAATATACGCAATATTGTTCCATGCGGCCGCAATCCCATTAAAGTTGCCAATCAGCATATTAATCTCAAGCGCTTCCGTTAAGAAATCTTTCGCTTTGGACAAATCACCCATCTGCATTTGAATAAAGCCCAAATTGGTTAAGATAATTGCCAAGCCATATGAGTCCTGTAGACGACGGCGTTCTTCCATCCCGCGTTCCAGCCAGCGGATCGCTTGATCAATGTCCGCAATCTGGAAATTGTAGAACGCCATCCAATTTGAAATTTCAGCCATCAGCCAGCCGTGATTGATCGATTCAGCAATATTGAAAGCCTCTTGCCACATTTCGGGTGACTCTTCGACATCTGGCCTAACAGCACCCAATTGATAAAGTGCATAAGCGACCTCTTCATTAACTTTTAGATCACGCGCTAGATTCAAGCTTTCTTGTAAGATGGCTTGAGCAGAATCAAACTCACCAATAAAGCGCTGGTAAGCACCAAGGCGAGACATCATCTTGACTTGGACTAGACCGTTTTTGGCACCCATCGCGCTAGCAAAAGTGGCTCGACGGATCGCTTCAGCCCCTTCTTGTTGACGGCCGCGCATCAGGTAAAACAGATACATCCCATCAATCCAGATCTCAATTAGCTCGTCATCCCGTATTTCAATGGCGGTTTCAAGGGCAGCCTTGATGTTGCCTAGACGCCGCTCAATGCGGGTTAGGGCTTCAATCTGGCCACCGCCAATCAATTCAGGTGATATTTTTCTTAGTTGATCAAGATAATAGCGAGCGTGCGATTCTTTTACTTTTTGTCTTTCGCTAGGAACTTCTTCCAGTTTTTCAGACGCAAACCAGCGCAGAAGTTCCTGCATGCTGTATAAACCACTTTCAGGTGACCGGCGGAGCAGTGATTTGTCTATTAGGCTATTCAAGGTTAGCAGAGAGGCCCCAACCACTTTGCGGACCGCTTCCCGGCGGAAGCCACCACGGAAGACAGACAGGCGGCGCAGAGCATCTCGTTCTGAGTCATTAAGTAGCTTCCATGAGTTTTCTGAAATAGCTCGAATGCTTCTGTGGCGTTCTGGCACGTCTCTCAGATTAGACTCCAAGAAATCCATGCCCTCTGCCATTTCCTCAACAATTTCGGCCGGCGTCAACATATTTACCCAACCAGCAGCCAGCTCGATAGCCAAAGGAGAGCCATCTACTAGATCACAAATTTTTCTAATAGCTTGCTGCCCGTCTTGGCTGGGGCTGTAGTCAGAGCGTAAACGCCTAGCTGTTTGAATAAACAGATCGTAGGCCTGATCAGCAGGTAATCCATCAAGCGTAATTGCCTGTTCGTCACGCAAGTTGGCGCGTTCTCTAGACGTCAACAAAATTTGGATTTCTGGTGAATCCTTGAGCAGCGTTGTGACCAGATCAGCACCCTTGATCACTTGCTCAAAATTATCGATTAACAGCAGCAGATTCTTGTTCGAGAAATAATTGCTAAGCTGCTGGATCGGGCTTTCATTTCCAAAAAATTGAAACTTGACAGCGGCTGCAATCGAAGCGGTAATGTTTTCAGGGTCTTTGATATCCGTTAAGTCTACGAAAAATGCACCATCTTCAAAATGTGGTGAAACCTCACGGGCAGCCTCAACTGCCAAATGTGTTTTACCAATACCACCTGAACCTTGGAGCGTAATCAAGCGCTGAGTAGGATCCATCATCATCTGGATTAACTGACGCAGCTCATCAACACGTCCCATGAGCGGCCCATATTCTGGCAGAGATGGCTCTCGGCTTCCCAAGATTTCACCCGGCATGATGAACTGAGTGTGTACTGATGTTTGATAGGTATTCCCGGCTCCTCCATCAATCATATGTTGCAATTCGGCCGAGATGATTGCCATCGACGGGATCCGTCGATTAACGTCTTTAGCCAGCATGCGGTAGATCAAGTCTGCTAGAGAATCAGGAACTTCTGGGTTGAGACGCTGAATATCGGCCGGTGGCTCACGCATGATGGCCAGCATGAGCTGCATAGGATTATCTTGGCCAAACGGACGCTTGCCAGTCAACAGTTCAAACAGCATGACCCCAAACGACCAAACATCAGCCCGGCCATCAACTTTTTCGCCCCGACACGCTTCAGGGCTCATGTAAGCATAGGTGCCAATCACCATGCCGGTGACGGTAAGGCGATGGGCATCGTCTAAGCGCGCTGCGCCAAAATCTGTGAGCCTAGGTTTCCCCCCCGAGGTCATCAGAATATTGGCAGGTTTTAAGTCGCGATGCACAATACCCTTGCGATGCGCTTCAGATAATGCTTCTGACAGGTGCCATCCAATTTCAAGCACTTGATTAAAAGGTAACCTACGCCCATCTTGCTTTTTCAGCAGACTAGACAGTGTGCCGCCGTTTACATACTCCATGACGATGAAGTGCTCGTCATTTTCTGAAAGGGTATCAAAAACTTGGACAGTTGCAGGATGGGACAGCCGTTTCTGAATGTCACCCTCGCGTTGGAAGCGCTCCACGACGCCACGATCTGACTGAATCAGTTCTCTCTTTAACCGTTTAATTGCAACATCTCGTTGCTCTGTTAAGTCGGTTGCGAGATAGATATCGCCCATACCACCGTGGCCGATGACCCGGTCGATACGGTAGCGTTCAGCTATGATCTGTCCTGTATCCATTTTCGCTCGTTGGTGTGCCGCAGAATTTCAAAACGTTTAAAATTTTGAAATTGCCAAATGAGTGCTTTGATATGCTCCAAGATGATTCATTCAGCTCTAGCGGTCAAAATTTGATGCAAAGTCTCTTCCCCAAAACTCCGAAACGATTTCATGAGTGCATAGGGTGCTTTTGTTGGGTAGCAGTGTGCCTACCACGCCAGCATCATATACCATCCCCTTGGAAAAATGGATATGACTTCATGCCTAATTTGATTGTTCTGGCATAAACGTTCCAATGGTATCTCAGTCACACCGCACAAAACGGCCACTGTTTGTGAACCGACAATGCGTAAATCATAGTTGACTTGTAAAATCCACTCATCCAACCCACTACACCGATTTAGACCGTTTTCAAAAAACAATCATCCCTAAAAGAATTTTGAAAACGGCTGTGAAGCGATTTAATAAATTCAAATTGGATCATTTAAATTTGTGAATCGCCTTACACTCGCACAGGCGAGGATCGGCCGAGGGCTCTCGAAGCCCTTATCGCGATCAATATGACATACAAAAGGCCTAAAACCGTTGTTGAAGAGGTGAGCAATATTTTAAACCAGCGCCTTAAACAGGGCGTTTATTTACCGGGAAGCCGGCTTCCTTCTGAAAGTGAATTAGCCAAAGATTTGCAGGTTAGCCGGACAACTGTGCGTACGGCTCTGGCTAAATTTGCGGCTGAAGGCATTGTCATTCGCAAGCAGGGAGATGGCACCTTTGTGAGCAAACGAGCGGGTGAATTCGGCCGACGTTATGGTGGGCAGTGGGATTTTTCTCACGTCATTGAGAGCAATGGGTACAAACCATCGATCCAAATGCTCGGCCGTGAGCTACGTCAAGCCTCAGCAATTGAGGCAAGTCGCCTATCGCTCAACAAGGGGAATTCGCAGGTCTGGTCCATAGATCGGCTGTTTTACGCCAGTGAAAAAGCTGCCATCCACGTGAACAATGTTGTGCCTTTTAGCTTGATGCTTGATGAAACGACCCCACCAAATGGGAATTTACATATCCACCAGCTACTAGAAAATTATTGTGGGCAAGCCGTAGCCCATGCGATGACAGATATTGAAGCGGTTTTATGGGATGAGGCGCCTAAGCTCTTCCGAGACAAGCGGATGCGGCGGCCGCTGCTCAAGCTTTCAGAGATCTTTTATAGGAAAGACAATGCCGCACTGGCGTTGGGGACCAGCTACTACGATGATTCACTTCTGCGCTTGCGTCTTATTCGCTCTTAAGCAGTGAAAAGCGTGAAGTATGAAGCTATTGAACGACCGACTTCACACTTCATACTTACTACTTTTTACTCACCTTCATCCACTGCGGCCGTTGTAAACCAGCGCATCGCTGCTTCCAAAATCACGAAAAACAGCGCAGGCCTCGTTGCGCAGCAAGCCCTCAGTCACAGAAATACCCCGTTTTTCAAGCTCTCCCTTCCAATCCGGGTGCACCGGCCCCTCATCAAAGCCTGTAAGTTTTTCAACATCTTCACCAGTGCCTGCCACCACGACATCTCGCACTCCGGACCACGGAATGGAGCCGAAGCACATGGCACACGGCCGAGCATTGACAATGAGCTGATACTCGGGCATACCGGCTCCGCCCAGATCCCACACGCCCAAAATCTTCTGCGCTAGTGACAGGGTAACAATTTCAGCATGGGCAGACGAGCAGTTAGACGGCACCACCCGATTCACGCCAATGACAACAACCCGGCCGCTCTCTTTTTCAAACACGCCGGCCGCAAAAGGGCCACCCGTCCCCTTTTCAAAGTTCAGTCTTGAAAAACGAATGACCTCTCGCATTCTATCTTCAAGATTTGGGATGGTTTCAGGCAGTTTTTCGAGCTCGGTTGTGGCCCATTCAGGCAAGGTGATTTCAAAGTTCATGACCGTTACCGTGAAACAGTCCCTTCAATGTAGCCATGCGGCTCATCGGCAGGAGCAAAAATGTCATTGTTGTTTTCTAGTCCAAAGCGTTCAAGGTTAAACATAAAGTGATGGACGTTTGGCATGGTCATGCTAATCTCCCTAATTTCTGAGCACGCTGCGAGTGCTGCATTCCCCATCTCCCACATGGTGTGCTGCACAGACTCACTTTCATGATTGGCAAAAACTTCAAGCAGCAACTTACGAATGGCGGCCGCATTCTCATTAAAATTTCCCGACGTGCCGTTATAGGTCCATGTGGCGGCCAAATTGGTTGCCATAATGCGGTCACGCTCTTCTGGCAGAACGGTGTACTCATCTTTCATAAAGCCAACAAAGGCGGAGCCAGTTGTTTTTAGAATGGGCAGATCTTTTAGCCCGCCGCTTAGGCTGATGCCGTCACGCGTTTGTACCACGTGGGCCGTGCGTCGTTCGCTTGCGCCACCGGTAAATGCATGCTGATGGGGTCCATCCTCAAAAACCATACGTGACCAAATCTTTTGCTCAATCTCGATATCGGCCGAGCTGGCATGGGGCACGCGCTCCATGTAATGAGCTGCCAAATCCAACGCAAACTGCTCAATTGACTCAAGCGGATGATTTTTAGCAAGCGCATACACCGTATTTTTAATGGTGTCTGTGGGTAAAACAGGGGCATTATCCCCTTCTGTGTAAGCCACATCAAAGTCGCCTTTCAGCACGACATTGACGCTCATTTCTGTAAAGTCATGGCGGTCAGCGTGACGGGTAATTTTTGATAGGCGAACTTTATGTTTGCCGTATCCGTTTGAACTTAGTGTTGTCATTTTTTTCAATAAGACCAGACAAGTTTTAAAAACCTGTCTGGTCTAAAAATTTAACTTCCCCGATAAGTCGAATAACCAAACGGGCTTAGCAAAAGCGGAACATGGTAGTGCTGATTGGTATCTTCAATTTCGAAGATTACCGGCACGTATGGATAGAAGGTGTCGAATCCGGCCGTCTTGCAATACCGTTCGGTCATAAATGTCATTTTATAGGTGCCAGTGTCAAACGAGTCAGCCGTGATTAAATCTGCAATGCGGCCGTCAGCATTCGTAATGCCACTGGCTAAGGTTTGCCAACCTTCGCTGTTTAGCTTTTCTAGTGTGATGGGGATGCCTGCGGCCGGTTTGCCGAGTGCGATATCAAGTACATGTGTGGTGATGGGACTCATTTGATTTTCGATTTCTGGTTTAAGATTGACGATTGCATTTCGCCCATTAGCTTATCAAGCCGGATAGCCATAATTTTTTCTTGCTCCCCGGCCGCAATCTTGATTTCATTGGCCGGATCATTGGGCAGTCTGGCTTCCAGCAAGTCTAACATTTCCTGAGCGCTTTTGCCTGTGGCACACACAATAAAGATGTAGCCAAACTTTTCGTAATATGCGTCATTGCCAGCAGCAAGCCGCATCAGCACCGCTTCAGACGCTTGTTTAACAGCACCTTGCTCACTGCTGGACCAGTCAGCCGTCGGCGCAAACTTTTCGCGCAGCTTGTTTAAATCACCACCAATGCGCGGGTGATGGCTAAATGCCTCAAGGTAGTCGGCCGTTTCCAGTAATCCATACACGGTTTTGGCTTTTTGATGCAGATCTTTTGCAGAGCTAAACGGCCGCTGAGCTAGCATGCCATCGACCCACTTTTGTGAGCCGCAGCAGCGGTGCAGCGTAGATTTCAACTCTTCAAGATCTAAACGATTGATCTTTTCCATTAATCATTGCCCATTGTGTATTCAGTATTGCCCATTGATGCCCAATCCTTTCAGTCACTTTCAAATTGATCATTCACTGCCGTTTGTCCAAAACGGACAATGCACAATGTTCAATGAGAGTTACACACGCTCCAGCTTGTGGTGCGGCTCAGGCGGCAGCTCAACCACAATCTCATCACTTACTTTTACCGGCCCACCGGTCAGCACAATCCCCATAATGCCCGCTTTGCGAATGAGGTTTCCATCTTCATCTTTGTCCAGCGTTGCCGCCATCAAACCCGTCTGAAAATTGTCCAACTGCAAGCAAGGGTTGCGCAAACCGGTAATTTGCACGGCCGCTGAGTCACCAATTTTGAGCACGGTGTCACGCGGCAACGCCAGCAAATCAATTCCGGCCGTGGTGATATTTTCACCAATGTCACCCGGTTCTACCGAAAATCCTTTTTCTGCGACTTCAGCGAACAGTTCACTGTGGACCAAATGCACTTGACGCAGATTGGGCTGAGCAGGGTCAGCCTTAACCCGCGAACGATGTTTTACGGTAACACCCATGTGAGCATCCCCTTCAACGCCTAATCCTGCAAGTAGGGTGATCTGATCTTGAGAAAACTTGCTAAAGGTATGCTTTTGGCTGATATGCACAGCGGCTACAGTTGCGGTCATTGTGAGACGATTACTCCTTCACTCGCCAATTTAATGGGTATGATTTTCCAGTTGGGGTTTGTGTAGGTGATAACCTGAGCCAGTTCAATTTTCGCCTGCGGGTCGCCATTCGTCAACAGCGTGACAGAGCCACCGTCACCCCCGGCCCCGTTGACTTTGTGCCCCAGCACACCATACTGCTGGCCTATTTGGATGATCTTTTCGGCCGCCGGGCTGATCAAGTCTGAATGCAGCATGCGCTGCCCTGCGGTGTTTTGGCACATCGCTTTCCCTAATCCCAAAAAATCCCCCTGCTGAAGTGAGTGCCAACTGACTTCAGCCGTATGCCGCAGCGCCTCAATCGGCTTGGCCTTTGGGCCAATATCTTCCATTTCCCGAATCACTTTTTCATGCACGGCCGACGAGCTGTGCGGTTGGCCCAAGTAAATCAACATTAACCGTTGCTCTAGCTCTTGAAGGATAACGTCTGACACTGCGAGTTGCTCAACCGTTGCATCTGGATAAGCATGCATATCGATCAAGTTGATGCCGCCAAAGGCTGCTCCGATTTGATCTTGGATACCGCTCTGCTGCCCCAACTGCTGCGTTTCAACACGCCAAGCTGCTTGCGCAATCTCATACGAGGTCATCCGGCCGGGAGTGAGTGCGTCGAGCGCGCCCGCCAAAGCTACACACACAGCGGCCGAAGTGCCGGTGCTGGCACCATACGGTGCATCTGACCAGATGATGACCTCAATGGCAGTATCTTTGGGCATGCCAACTTCTGCGATAGTGGCTTCTAGCAGCGGGTGCTTGCCCCAGCTTCGCGGGGAGGTGCTCCATTTCTTTTGAAAGACTCCAATTGGTGCGTAGATGTCCCCAAAGTTTTTGGCGTTGATCACAATCTCCGGCCGGTATCCGCCCAGCTCATGGGTTTTAAGCTCAACGTAGACGCGTGGCTCAACCGCGATGTTGAAGATTTTGCCATATTCAGCAAACCAAGTGTCGGTCCAGCCGCCGTTGTCACAGATTCGGGTGGGCGCACTGGCGCAGATTTTTTGGATTAAGGTCATTTCCGTTCTTCATTCTCCGTTGCACGATGTACGTTGTTTATTGCCCATTTGGAGACAACTCTGAGTTGAGCATATTTGTCTCTACAGAAAAACTAAATGGC
>JBCCSO010000017.1:0-22981 GCA_039199965.1 Chloroflexota bacterium
TAGTCGCCAAAGCTTTTTCTCGCTGGTTATTTTTGCCATAAAAATTAATCCTTACATTGCTAAATATCGCTTTCAGCAAACCATCTACCATTTCTGTTATCAAAGTAGGCTAGATCCTCGATATAAAGTTCTTCTAAGCAAGATTGAATCATAAGCATGCTAAAACCGGTGTTTTGGCAATTGCCGGCGCCTTTATCCCCAACGGGTTTGTCAGCAAAATTAGGTGGGTCTGATTTTTTGCTTGAATAAAAATTTGCATTGATACATGCGTGTGCCATTGATTGGGCAACATAAATACACCTCCACGGGGCCATATGGCTCTATCGAAACTAATAAGAAATTGAACCTGCAGCTCTTGTGGAAATGAGTATAGTCATAAAAATCGACTTGTCAATAAAATTGACAAGTATGTTTTTTGCAAAAGTTGGAAAATCTTTTATTCCAAATATTTCTTGGGAAAAACTTTCTCCAAAAAGCTTCACTTTGTAAAGCTATGGTTAGATGTTGTTGCCTTAGCTCAACAGTTTAATTCCCAGTTGGAAAATTAAATTTTTTATTTTTTCCAATTTCTAAAAAGGCCACCACTTACGCCCCCTCTTATGCGCTTTTCCATCACCATCCAGCTCACGCAGATAGGTATTCACTGTACGTCTATCTAACCCTGTCTCCTGTGAAATCTCATCCTCAGTCAACCCCAAACCAAAAAAGTGAACCACACTTGCCACTTTATTTTTCCGTTTTTCCCGCTCTCCTTTACGTAATCGTGCCATGTTGCACCTCCAAGAAATTTGTTATTTCTTGTAAGGTACTCAGCCGTTGGAAAATATTTTTCCAAGAATTTTTAGGTTCTAAAAATATCCTGAAGGCCAAAAATAAAAAAGCCCCAATTTTCTTGATTGAGACTTTCACACTTTACTTTCTGGTTTAAAAATATAAACGATTGGGATTTGCTAATATTGGGCTTTCAACGTTGGAACGCTTAAGAATCAAAACCCAGACCCTGCTCCCGCATTGATCTAAACCGACCATGTCCAATGATTAGGTGATCCAAAATAGGGATATCAATCAGTTCACCGGATTTGACCAAGTTGCGTGTGAGTTGAATATCGGCTTTAGACGCGGTAACATCTCCAGTAGGGTGGTTATGAGCAAGGATCAAGGCTGCCCCATTTTCGCGGATAGCCGGCCGAAACACTTCACCAATGCGTACGTAGGCAGCGTTTAAAGAGCCGATGCAAACTGTTTCAATCTTTTGCACTCTATTTCTAGAATCTAAGATGATGATTTTGAGGTGCTCTTTTTCAAGCAAACCCATTTCTGCCATAACCAACTGTGCTGCGTCAGCAGGGGACTCGATATGGGGCCGAATATCTAAGACGGCGAGCTGGCTGCGAACGCCCAACTCAAAAGCCGCTTTGAGTTCAATGGCTGAGGAACGATTTATCCCAGAATATTCGCATAGTTCATGAATTCCGGCGGCTTGTAGCTGCCTTAAGTCTCCAAAATGCTCAATCAATTGCGCAGCTTGGCTCAGTGGGTGACACCCAAGACTTTTGTCTTGAATCAAAATCGCCAGTAGTTCAATCGTTGATAGAGATTTTTCACCATAAGATTCTAAGCGGTGGATAGGGGATGTTGTGTGTGTTTGAGAATGTCCAATGTGCATGATATAGACTGCAACGGTTCTAGATTTTACTGATGCAGGCTGAACCGTTCCAGATCCATACTCCTATTTCCTGCAAGTGGAATCCCAGATTCTCGATATTCAAGCGCAATACTTTGTTGTTGTAGAGGCTACTATGCGTGCGCTACGATCTGCAATCTGGTCTTCACTTGCCTTTGCCGTTAGGCAAAAAAAGGGTGTCAAGTAATTGCTCTCTCTTAGTGAAGGTTTCCCTTATAAATCAAAATATAGGTGGGGCAGTATCGCAATCCGTGCTAATAAACGCGGGACAGTGAAAATGAATGCTGGTGTCTCAAGAAAAGTGGGGCTTAATTTGCTCGATCTTCTCAGAAGCGGAAGCCCAGATGCTAATCCTGAGCGGTTGATCAGGGGCATCGTTTTACAAGGGCTGGCTACGTCCACATTTGTAGGTCCTGATCAATGGTTTGCAGATCAAATAGCTCCATCCCGGCTACTGACCAGTTGCCTTCTGGCTGAATCATCTCATGGACCTTCGCAGCAAATTCATGAGCCGCATTAGTCCATCCTTGACGCGCAAAGCCTATATATTTCACCTGCCAGCGCCCTTTTCGTGGCACAATCTCTCCCGTTTTATCAACCAGCTCCTGCAATACATTTTGGCTAATTGATTTGGTACTCCACTTACACTCACCCAGAATAATCGTTTTTTCCATTGAGTTGATGCCAACCACATCAACCTGAGCGTTCTTGGTCCAGACAGACCCTACCTGATCAGGCGTCAACCCTAGTTTGCCTCTCACGCCAGCTCGTAAAGTCCACTCTCTACAAATTTCTTCCCATGGATGGGTTCCAATAAAGTCTATTAGATGTTGCCGAATTTCCATCAAAGCTAAGTCGGTTTCGCCTAAGGCTAACTGAGCCTGCCGTGATGATAAGAAGCGATAATAGAATCTTAGATAAGGATCAGTAATGTGATAACGTCCCATGCGAGAGCTGATCGAAGCTGTAACTGGTATACGTCTCTCAATAAAACCTGCCTCTCGTAACACCCCCAAGTATTTAGAAATATGCCCCTGTGCCAGACCGGTCCGGATAGAGATTTGCTTTTGCGTTCGATCACCATTTGAAATTGCCCTTAGGATACTCACGTAGTTATGGGGCTCTTGTATAAAATCTTGCAAGATTAATCTTGGTTCTGACTGCATCAGGTTATTGGGCGTTAAAAGCTGACGCCGGATATTTTGTGAGATTGAACGCTCAGGTTCAATCCGCTCCCAATAGGCTGGAACCCCACCAAATATCGCATAAAGGGCAACCCGCTCATCTGGTCGATAATTTGGGAAAAAACTAGCGGTTGTCCCAAATGTAAGCGGCTGAAGGTGCATTTGCTGGGTAGCACGGCCGTAAAGCGGTGCTTGGTAGGATAAAAATTGGCGCTGCATCATACCCATATGAGAGCCACAGAGCGTTAGGAACAGATTGCTTTCCTTAAGCATATGGTCCCATAGATTTTGGAGCAAACCGGCAATACTTGGATCAATCGCTAATACATAGGTAAATTCATCTATGAAAAGGGCAAATCGATCGCGCTCAGCCAGACCCGCGACCTGCTGAAAGGCTTGCTGCCAATTGGCAAACGTAAAATCATCTGGAGCCGGTTCCCCTCGTTTTTCAAAATTGTAGATAGCCTGAGAAAATGATCTAAGCTGATCCGTAGCTGATGAAGGTTCTGCCACCCAGTATAGGGCTCGCTTCTGGCGATCTTTTATCCAATGTGTAATCAGGCGGGTCTTACCTACTCTACGGCGACCGTACAGTACAAGCATAGTGGCTTGAGACTGATTCCAAAGGCGATCCAATTGTTTTATTTCTCGTGTTCGACCCGTAAATGTTTCAAAAAGTGGCATATTATACGCTTAAAGTATCATACTTTAAGCGTATGATAGTTGAGGTAGAGCCGGAAATCAAATTGTAGTGCAGGCGCTAATTATTCATCTTCCCAATTCGCCGTCGGCCATAAAGAACAAGAAATTTAGCCCCGGGCCAATCATAGAAACGATCAAGCATCTTCAGCTTCCTTTGCTCGCTAGCAAAATTAAGGTCCAAGATAATTATCATAATGTCGATGTACCATCAGTCAAGATCGACTCTAGCGATTGTGAATTCAAGCCTGTATTCCATCTAGTCACCAAATCTCAACCACGCACCCATAACTGTCCTCTTTTTCTATATTCAAGCACGAATTCGTCTGGAAGGGATTGTTCAAGTTTATTCAAGAAAGCATCAAATATAAAGTTTAATGACCAGCTGGAGCTATTCGGAATTTTAAGCGCTAGATATGACAGTGCGATTGCTAGTTGAGCTATTGCAAGGTAGAAGTCGCCCCTGTCGAGTGCTTGCTCAGCCAATATGGTCGCGATGACTCTCATAATTACCTGCTGTGGAAATTAAATTGTGAACATGCTCAATAGACTGTTGGCTTCCCCGCTCCCAAATATCGTTAAAATCTTGCTTTAAAATCGCCTCAAGCTTCCCAAGCAGTTCTTGCACACAAATCGTTTTTAATAGATTTTTACCGTATTCTTGATGAGCGATAGAGCTTAACACCTGCAGCGCGTCGGCCGGTTGACCTTCATTGAGCCACACATTGGCGAGGCCGTAATACAACATATCGACCTTTTCAAGCCTTTGAGGCCAACTCCCACTAATCACATCATTCGTGCGGATGCCTTTTAACATCTCCAGCAGGATCGGTTTTGCCTCATCAATGTAGCCAAGCCCTGATAGTAAGGCCCCTTTTAGCCCCAGTGTTGTATATTTAGGATCGAGTAAAAAGAGAGATTCTTGATTGTTTTGACTGACGATCGAATCATAATAGGCGAGCCCTTCTTCATACTTACCCATCCACAAATAATGCTCAATTTTGTTGTGTATGGCGCTAAAGATGAGCGCAGTTGTGTTGATTTTGCGAGCGTACTCGACCGCTTCATGGCACCGCTTTAGCGCATGATCAAAATGGCCTAGATAAAACTCTGCACGAGCCCATTCAACCATTCCCAAAGAAACTTCCCCATACAGCTTAATTTCGTCTGCAATGGGCAAAGCGGCTTTATAATAGACGCAGGCCAGATCATACTTTTCATCATGCAGGCACACATCGGCGAGCTCCCTTGAGCTTTGAGCCATTGTCAACAGAATGTTGTCAGATTTGGCCAGATCGTAGGCTTTTTTTAGGTAGGTGTACCCATCCTTATAGTTTTCTCGGTACCCTTCCAACACACCGATGTTCATCAGGACTGTGAGCTCAAGCCCCACGGTATGCTGTGTTACCGGATAATCTAAGACAGTAGACAATATTTCACGAGCGACTCCTTGCGTGTAAGACGCAAATAGCAAGGTGTGGGCCAACCAATTCCAAACCCACAGAATATATCCATCTTGTTCTAATTCTTTTAGGATCGGTATGCTTTGAATCAGCTCTGTCTCTTCTTCGTCATCCAAACTGGTGTAGTAAAACTTAACCGCTTTGCTCATACAGAGGAAAATGATCCAAGCTTTGGGAGATAGTTTTCCTTTTAGTTGAGGATAAGCCGCTTGATAGACTTCAATGATGCCGATTCTTCCAAACCACGACATACACAACGTGGTCATAGGCAACATCAAATCAATGATGACAGCTTCGTCAAGATGATCAACGGCCCAATGCCAAGCAAGCAGACCGTTGTCATATTCCGCTTCAAATTGCTCCAATACTTTGAGCGGATGTGGTGAATAAATGCCATCGTGCATTGTGGCAAAAAGGGAGCCAAAGTAGTGAGCATGGGCTTCGCGAGCTGCATCTGCTTCTCCAGAAGCCACAAGTTTGTCTGAACCAAACTGGCGCAGGAGTTCGTGAATCGTATATCGGCCGTTTTCTGGATTGCGATTCAGCAGTGATTTTTTCACCAGTGATTTCAGTTGGTTCAAGTTGGCACCAAAGGCCTCATCGGCCGCAGCTCGATCAAAACCACCTACAAAGAGGACTAGCTTCATAAAAAGCGATTGTTCCCCCGGTGTCATCATCTGCCAAGCATGATCCATCACCGCTTGGATACTGCGCATTCGACTGGGCAGACTGCTATCCTCTTCGGCCGTTAATATGCCGATACCCTGCTCAAGCTCAGCCACAATTTCTGTTAGAGATAAGGTGTCCATCCATGAAGCAGCAAGTAAGATGCCGAGCGGCATCCCTTCAACCAAGCGGCAAATCTGCGAGACTTCCTGAGCCACATGCTCTTCTAATTTGAAGTTGGGCACGATTTGCTGGGCAGATTGACAAAAAAGCTCAACGGATGAGAAAGTGGATACATTTTGATCGTTTTGTTCATTGCACCTTGGGAAATCCATACCTCCCAGATGAAATAGGGTTTCCCCCGGCTGTGAAAGTCTTTGACGGGATGAGATCAAAGCTTTTGAACCGGGTGCAACCTCTAATAGTTGAGTCACAATAACCGCTCCGTCTAGCAGATGCTCAAAGTTGTCGAAGAGGAATAGCAATCGTTTCCCCCTAAGATAATCACCCAAGGCTGCAAACGTTGATTCAACAAGCTGAACCCCCAATGCACTTTCAACAGCGCTAAATATCTGCCCAGCGTTGTTCAGGGAGACCAGCGGAACTAAGAAGATCCCATCTGGAAAGAGTGTACGCTTCTGTTCTAGAAGTATTGACCCTGTCGCCAATTGCACACGGCTCTTCCCCATCCCACCCGGCCCTAGAATGGTAATGAGCCGTTTGCTGGGATCAGCCAGCATCGATACAAGCTGGTTGATCTCTGGCTGTCGGCCGACAAATGGGGTAGTTGGCTTTGGAAGGGTCACATCTTGGCGCTGGGGCTGCTGAATCTGCGCCATAAAGTGCATCAATTCAACGCTTGGCTCAATCCCCAGCTCATCCTCAAGCAACCGGCGGTAGTGCTGATAGTGTTGCACGGCTGCGCTTACCTTTTGTTGTTTGACTAACAGGTGAATTAAGTTCTGGTTCGTCTCATCACAAAGCGGGTCTAGTGAGAGCTGTTTTCGAGTGTATGTTTCCGCGTCTGCTAAATCCCCCTTTGGCACTAGCTCACCGGTTAGCCTAGTTAAAAGCGCCATTCCCTGTAAATGGAACCGTTCTCGCTGAACAAAGAGCCATTCTTCAAATTCCTGACAATCATCAAGGAAAAATCCCTGCAATAAAGGCCCTGCGTACAGATCAGCCGCCTGCTTTAGATGCTGAATTTCGCTGCTTTGGGCTAGCTGTCTAAAGCGGTTGATATCGATTTTAAGCGAATGATCGGGCCGAAACTGCACCTCCGTCCGCCCAGACACAATCACATCAGGATTCGCTCCCATATTTTGCAAAGCCCTGCGCAAGCGAGAGAGCGTTACCCTGAGATTGTTACGTGCGCCAGCTTCTGGCAGCCCTGGCCACAACAGCCCCACAAGTTTGTTACGGCTGTGCGGCCGATCTCCCTCCACGACAAGATACACAAATAGCGCGATCGTTTTTCGGTTCGGAAAGGCAAGCATCTCTCCTTCTTGGGTTTTTGCCCTAAACCCACCCAAAAAATTTACTGTGCACAAACGCCTCATAACATCCGATACAGGGTAGCAGCCATCGCTTTAGCCCTGCACATATCTCAAGTAATGGTGAGGTAATGGTAGCTCAACATACTTCAGCTGAACAAAGAAATGCAAAGAAAAGAAGAAAAAAGCAAGAGTCGGACCCACTCTTATTTAATTCGGCTATCAAAAAGCTCTGCAAACGGGGGAATGCGTGTGCGCTTGGAACCTATTGGAAGAGAGTTGCCCATTCATTACTTTGCAAGTTTAGAGGGCTTATTCGCGTTTTTAACCGGTCAACTTGAAGAAGAGGAATCAGATGAGAAAAAAATATTTTAGCAAAGGTATGAGCCGCACTTTGTCAATGGGGCTTATTGCTTTTATTGCTCTACTTGCTGTCACCCCATTGATGGCTCAGGGCGATCCACAGGCGACACATGCCTTTGGTCAGTCCGTGAGACTGCTGGCCAGCGCAGACAGCTACCGCTTTCAAACAGATGTTGAGCAACGCTTCTTGCCGATTCCCGGTACTGGCCACTTTGTCCGCGAAGAACGGGTAGACTATTTTATGGCGGGGGCCACGGCCGGAGATCGGTTTGACTTGGAAATGTGGGGGGAAGATCGGAGCGTTGTGCCCCCTGTCCGCTATTTTCATGATGAAAACGGTCTGTTCATTCAGCGAGAGGGAGAGCTGGAGCAGCTTGAAGAGCGTACCCATCAACTCACGGCTGGACCTGACATGTTCATGGCCTACCTAGAATCGGCCGTTAATATTCAAGAATTGGAGCCAACAACAGCCAACGGGCAAGCCTTTAGCCGCTTTAGCTTCGACATTGACAGCCAAATTTATGCGGAGCAGATGCGGGAGCTAAACCAAGCCGCTTTCCATGACGTGTTGCCGATGGGAACCGCAATGGGCGTAGATGAACGCGATCTGGCCACCAGCGGTTTCGGGGAAATCTGGATAGACGAGCAAGGGTTGCCCGCGCGCCAAATCATCAATGTCTATCGGCCGGACGCAAGCGAAGAATACGATGCCAGCATCCGCATGGTTGTTACTCTTTCAAACGTAGATGGGGTAGAAAGCCTGCCAACAGTTGATGGTGGAGCCATCATCGACACGCCGATTAGTAATCACACATTTGTGGAACGATTGGGTGACTCTGTTGTGGCGTCAGCCGAACCCGAGAACTTTCTCCCGTTTGTATTCGTTGTGTTGGCCTTGTTGCTGATTATCGGGAGCGTACTGCTGTATCAGCGTCGGCCGCATGCGGTACATACCGGACTTGCCATCTTTTTGGTCACAGCCATGCTGGCCGCCCCCAGCTTGCAAAGCGTTGCTTACGGGCAATCACACAGCCGTTTTAACGAGTATGTTGAATCACATAAAGCGGAGGCCGAAGGAGATTCGGCCGTCAGCGAGATTATCGCCAATTTAGCTGATTCTCAGCCATACGAGCCAGAGTATCGACTGAGTTCAATCAGCTCACCCACAGAGAATACAAACACCATCAACCAGTGCGGCGATGGCTCAGCCACGGCTGATGCGGACGGGGACGGCATCAGCGATTTTGATGAAGGCTGTTTGGGGACCAATCCCTACTTGACCGACACCGATAGCGACCTGCTCAGCGACTATGTAGAGGTAACTGGCTTTACCTATAATGGTAAAACTTGGTTTAGCGATCCGTTTTTGGCCGACAGCAACCGGGATGGGGTGGCAGACTATCAAGAGTGGAACAACACCGCCTACACCTTGACCGATGAGTTTGGCAAAACCCACGAGGTCAAAGAAGGGGGAAGCAGCAGTTGGGACCTTGACGGAGACGGTGTACCTAACATTTGGGACGATGACAACGATGGAGACGGAGTAACCGACGGCCGGGATATTTCCCCTTTCAGCGTTGGTAATGAGTACCATAACCAAATCAACCTCGAAACCCAAAACGCCAATGACACTGGCTATCAATATGTTGAGTTTCAAGTTCAGCCAGAAGACCAAAGCCTGCTCCGCTATTCAGTCGGCACGCTTGACTGGCCTCAAGATGATGCGGGGCAAATCAAAGATGAGACCAATATTCCAAATGACATTCGTTTGGTGCCGATGCTTGAAATTTCAAGCAACATCCGGCCAGGCGAAGATGATCTCTATGGCTATTCTCCTGGCTCAAAAAATGATGGAAGCTTTAAAACCCTAGTGCCGCTTGCTCCAGTTGAGGACAACGGCCGGATTTCCGCCTTTTCTGCCAAGATCGTCTTCCCACCGGGGCAAAACGATAGCGTCAAACTATATGCCAAACTGATTTGGATTGTGAACCAGGATCAGGGGGATAAGAGCCGCGCGATCCACATTTATGGCGGTCAACCGATCCGTTTAACCGGGTTGCAGGTTACCCGAAGTGGCGAGGTTGAAATCGCCCACTATGCCACCCCATCTACTGGATTAGAAGATAGCGACCTGTTTAAATTTGTCTTCGGTCTCAACAGCACCTACATGCAGTCGGCCGATTATCCACTTAGTCGAGTGCAAAGCTTGGTCAACAACAACGGGCTTAACGCAACGTGGGGAGTCGAAAATGGGATTGTGATGTCTGAGCCTGAAACGTACCCCCATCTCGACCATGCGCTCATGCGGGGGAATACCAAAGCGTTTTTGCAAGAGCATATCGATCCGACCACAAACCAGCGGCAGTGTACCGACATGAGCGGCAACCAACCCTACTGCGCCACGATTGCGATCTCAACCGACTTTGCCGCCGGGTCACGCAACTTGGATGAGCTGGGTCAATTTGGGCAAAACGTCCGCTTTGATATGGCGAACGTGATTATGGTGGGTAGCCGCTCGTTGCGGGTGGCGATGTACGAAAAACCGGCCGCCAACAGCGAATGGAAGCCGATGGAGCCTAGCCGCGTTAGCGAAATGATCATGGCCCGCTATGACCAATCCAAATCACAAGAGATTATCGCCAGCTTGGGAGAAGCGGGGATCGGCCTCAACATGAGCGACATCCAGCTCAATGCGTTGCTCCCGTACAACATTTGGACCAACGGCTATTCGTCCCAAGTAACGCTGAATGGGGTGGTACTCCCCACCGATTTTTCAGCCAGCACCGTTGCTGAATTGGATGGTCAAGTTGACTCGATCTTCGGCTCTGTTAGCGAAACACTCACCGTTCCGGGAATGATTCTCGATATTGTCGATGGGGCCACCGATTTGCGGGACCCAATCGATATTCCGGCCGCAAAGAGTGAAGCTTTTGAGAATTTGGGTGGGGCTGACGCATTGGGAGAGGCACTTGAGGACTCCTTTGCCGACTTTTTAAGTGGTGCATCAGACGGCATCATATCAGATGGGGTTAACAACTTTAATGCCAGTGTCGAGACCGCTTGGAACAAGAGCGTGACATGGCAAAAGGGTGAGAAGATTTGGCAGACGGCCACAATGATCAGCGGTGGTGCGGTCGTGGTATCAACCATTACGATGTCAATTTTGCAAACCGCCTCCAACTGTAGCGACTATGATGACCCAGAAAGCGAGTGTCAGCTAGATAAAACCGCTCTCAGCGCAGTTGATTGGACGATTCAGAGCGTGTCGCTTTTGACGCAGCTTAGTGACCTGACCAATACGCTGGTCAATATCAAGCTCGATGGGATTTCAACCGCCCTTGAATTTTTAGACGATGCGGGGGCCAAAACGACAATCTTCGAGTCAGCCAGCAAACTGGGGCAAGCGGCGGCCGTCGTCGGCTTTGTGATTGAAGTCGGGATGACGTGGGTTAATTTTGCCCTGACCGTCACCAGCGGAGTCAACGAAATTCAGATCAAGGCGGCCGTGGCAACCGCCATCGTTACCACGATCATCACCGTTTTCTTCTTCGTCATCAACTTCTGGCCCGTTGTTGGTCAGGTGATCAGCTTTATCAAGGCGATTATCGATCTCATTTTGATAATTGTGGACATCATCCTCAAAGCACTAGGTATCGATGTCAACTCATCTGATTGGCTGATTCAAAAACTGATCGAATTTTTCTACAGCGTCCGCATGGTAACTGAAATCGTTGAAGGCTTTGGGATACGAAACTCAAAAACTGATCCACCTGAGGATGGCTTGATTGCCGGGGAGACGATTCGCTTTAGCGGCGAATTTAACGGGGAGATTAAACAAATACTTCGCGCTAGTGGCAGCGAACAAACGAGAGAAATCGTCAACAGCCCCAAACGGCTTAATGAATCATACATCAGAGGATACTATGAAGTGGACCCCGCCTTTGGTGTGTACGACAGCGAAGATCCGCGTTCGCTGGGTAATTTTGTGTCTAACACCATTTCCCACGTCAAAGGGGAAGAAAAATGTACCATTTTCTCTGAAGCTACGTTCAGCCAGATCATTGGCGGCGAGCGGCAGGCTCGATGTGTCAACGACACTACTGTCAACATTCGCATTTTCGAGGCCCGGCGCAATGTCGGTATTGAAGTGGCGCAAACGATTGAGTATCGACTGCGCTACTCAGAATGTAGCTTTTACGGCTCTGTTTGCCTAATCGTCCGTAATCTTGATGGGACGCTTCCGGGCGAAGGCGAGACTCCGAACTCGTTTGAGCTTGTCTATGATATTTTGCCCCGCACGGTTGAGGATTTCTGGGAATGGGACGATATCGTGAATCGGGACCAAGACGGAGACGGCCTGCTTGATAGCGAAGAGGCGAACATCGGAACCGATCCAACCAAATGGGACACCGACGGTGACGGGGTCAGTGACAGCTTTGAGCATGAAAGCCGGGCGTCGCTGGGAACCAATCCGCTGCTGCTCGACAGCGACGGTGACGGGCTAACCGACTATGAAGAAATATCCTACGGCACGCGAGCAGATTCGGCCGACA
The DNA here is from genome assembly GCA_039199965.1 of Chloroflexota bacterium. Lineage (GTDB taxonomy): Bacteria > Chloroflexota > Anaerolineae > Promineifilales > Promineifilaceae > WTJY01. The sequence continues at coordinate 12,106 of JBCCSO010000017.1, forward strand.
GCGACCAAGACGGGCTAGATGATGCGGTTGAGCTATGTCGAGTAGATGGCACAGGCAACCTCGTAGGTGGCTGGCAGGTGGCTGGTCAAAACAAGAGCTATCACATCTGCAGCAACCCATCCCGCCAAGACCTAGATGGGGACAAAAAGATCGACGGGTCAGAGCTGAACCCGACGACGCGTGCCTCTCAAAACGCAACCGGCACCAGCCCGTTTGCGGCCAATAGCGGACCATCTTTGCAGCTGATAACCGTCCCCCAACCGACGAGCCACAAAGGGGTTGGGTTTACCGTGGTCAAACCAAGCGATAATGTAGGATTGGGCGTACAAATCTTTAACGGGGCAGCATCCCCCATCGACCAGCCCCTTGAGCTGTGTTTGCCTAACAATTTAAGATTGGTTGAGGCAGGAGACCTGACTGGGGATCGAACAATTCAGCCGACAACCGGCAGCTGTGAAAACAATGGCACGCTGGTTAGATGGAATCTGTCAGGCATCAACGAACTACGCACGGCCGAAAGCGTCAAAGGGACCGTCATGGCGGTTGCTGTAGCGCAGCGCACTCCTGAGATTGATGCCAGACCGGCCACGTTAACCACCCAGTGGGATGGCAAAGATTTCTGGTCGGTGTCACAAGTTGTCGTTGATGAAGACAATCCAACAATTACGATTCAATCCCCAAGCGAAGGGGAGATGATCGGCCGCCTGCCGAACCAAAGCACCTACATGGTGCTGGGTATCGCCAGCGACCCGACCAGTTGGATCGATAGTGTAACTAGCTCAACCGGCGGCACAACGGCCGTGAGTGGGCTAGATACATGGGCCACCCGCTGGACCCTGCCAACCACCGATGGCTTCTACGACATTAACGTCCAAGCGGCCGACGTGGTTGGGAACACGGCCCAAGACAGCGTCCGGGTCTTCGTTGATGGCACCCCACCGGTCGCCACGTCTACCATCCCAGACGTGATTTCACGCAGCAATGGGGACGGTGCGCGGGTCGATTTAGACCTAACCGGCACGGTTACTGACAAAACGGCTAATACTAACGGAAGCGGTGTCACCAAAGTTGAGATTAGGCTAGACGGCACCGTATGGCGCACGGCCAGCCTGAGCGCAAAAGATGAGAACGGCCAGCATACGTGGTCGATCAAAATTCCGGTGGATATCGGCCGGGCGCAGGGGAGTCACGAAGTCGAAATTCGGGCGTGGGACGCGGCCGGAAACGTCAGCAATTTGACCGACGGCTTCTTGGTCGATGTGACCCCGCCAAAAGATGAATTGGCGGACAGCCGCTATCTAAACCAGCAGGTGCCCCAGCTTAACAGTGACGCAGGGGCCACCTTAAACGGCTTTATCAACGATTCTGGCTACTTGCCTGCCCAAAGCTTGCCCGCTAACTTGCAGGGTGAAATCGACTCGATCAAGTTGGCGACCGTTTGGCTTACGCCGGACAGCGTGGTTGATTACGCAGGCGGGGCGAACGCCGTTTGGCTAGGGGACATCAACGGTGACAGCTATGCTGACCTGGCTGTGGGCTTGCCCGGCTCTGATGGGGGGAATGGTCGGGTAACGGTCATGCACGGCCGGGCTGGTGATTGGACCCAACCAGCAGCGGCCGAACGGCTGTTTGAGCAGTCGATCAACTACATTGGTTCAACCACAAACAGCAATATCGGCCAGATGATTGCCTCTGCTGGAGACGTAAATGCTGATGGCTTGTTTGACATGCTGGTCGGTGACCCTGAAGCGAATGTGGTTTATCTGATTTTGGGGAGCGTGACAGAATTTGATTCAACAACCACCCTCTCGCCTGACACAACTGATGCTGATGTGATTGTGATTCCTCTCTTTAATGGAAGCAATCTATTGACCATCGGTCCGGCCGGAGATGTGAACGGAGACACCTACGACGACTTTATCATCGCCACGTTCGATCAGGTGCTGCTGATCAACGGTGATCCACGGCCGCAGGCGGTTAGCGATCTGCTAACGATGCCGAGCCTGCGCTATGCCCCAGCGGGCAATTTGGTGTCGGCCGTGGGCGTCGGTGATACGGACGGTGACGGCTTTGATGACATCGCCGTGGTTTCAACCGCTGGCACCGAAGTGCTTCCCGGCCGGGCGAGCTACAGCCGTGGGACAGTTGTCTCCCCAGCATCAGGATCAGGTCAACTGCGTGGCACCGGCTGGGCAACCCCGCTGGGTGACGTGGATGGAAACGGTCTCGATGACTTTATGCTGCACACCGACTTTGGCTCTAACCCGACCCTAGTCAAGAGCGGTGTTGGAACAGAACGATTTGATAATCGCGCGTATCAATCTGGCAAAACGGCCGGAGTGGGTGACGTAAACGGAGATGGCTGTAGCGACCTGCTTTTGGTTGGCACAGATGGGAAAGGGTATCTACACCAAAGCGAGCGTGCAGACGGTGCGGCAACCTGCACCCCGCCAACGCAGGGTAATGTGGTGATTCTGTCAGACGTCATAAGCGCGGCGCAGGCTCCTTATGCAACCGGTGCGGATGTGAACGGCGACCGATCGGCCGACCTTCTGCTAATCCCCAGCACGATTAATGCGTTTAGCGCAGGCTCTTTGCGGGTTAGCTCGTCAAGCTTTGTCCCCAGCTACCTATTGCCGCAGGGGAGTGTGTCAGCTCCGGCCAAAGACATCGCCCAGAGTCGTGCAGCACAGGTATGTAGCGACCCATCGGTCATTTATGTCGATGACGACTGGGCAAACGCCCCAGCAGGTATCGACGCTGATGGCGCAGGGGGAGGTATCCAGCTTAGCTGCGACCAGTTCGCCACCATCAACGATGCGCTTAATGGGTCAGACCCGCTTGACCAAATCATCATCCATCCTGGCGTATACGGGCCGATTAACAGCAGTTTAACCCTCTCTGGCATCAAAATTGAAGGTGTGAGTGCGGATGCGGTCATCATCGATGGAGATGGTGGAGACGCGATTACGCTCCAAACTGCGCTTGACGTAAAAATTAGCAATGTGACGATTCGGAATGCGGATACCGCAATCAAAACGTCGGTGGGGCAATTGACCTTGTCAGACAGTGTGGTGGTCAACTTTGACCATCTGCTGTCGGCCGGACAGAGTCAGGTAACAATCGCACACAGCACCATTGACGGTGGCAGTGGAACCGGTGTGTACATTCTCCCCTTCTTAGATTTGGGAGGTTTAAATCATGGGAAACTCGCGTTGGATCGGACGATTATTTTGCCCCGGCCGAACAACACGCAGACAGACTTTTACCAACCTGTGACCATCAGCGATGACACCAAGTTCTTTAGCGACAGCGATGGTGGTCGGTCGATTATGGTCGCGGGAAACTGGAATCTCCGCATGCCGGGCAACTTCCCATTCAACGCAACTTTCTCTGACCGGCCGGAAGTGGACCTCGATCTGCAAGATCGGTCGAAGAACCTCTACCGGATGGGATCAAACGTCAATCTACCTGCGTTTATGGGACCAGAGTTAGCCGGATACGCCCTGTACGCTCCTCCAGCGCAGGTTGTCCTCTCCAGCGTAGACTGCCCATCGTGCGCCAATCGTTTTGACACCGTGCAGGAGGCGATTGACAGCGGAGCACGAGAGATCACCATTTACCCCGGCGTGCATCAGCAAGCGGAACCATTTTACCTGACCAGCGGCATCACCTTGCGGGGTATCGATACCGAAAAGGTAGTGGTTCAGGTGCCATCATTCCAGACCGGTTGGAACAATCAATATGTGATGCGAATGGAAGGTGTAGCCCACGTCGAAGTCAGTGACTTTACTTTAGAATCTGACTATGGGTATGGACAAGGGCCAGCAACTGCGGTCTATCTCAATGACGGGATTAGTGAGGTTCACCTAAACAGGCTTTTGATTCTTGGATTCAACCAAGGTGTCTATTCAGATGCACAGGGTGGGGCAGAGATTAGCCAAAACACATTTGTTGATAATCGTGGCCAAGCGATTCACAGCTGCGGTGACACGATCTACAACAACGCTTTTGTGAAAAATGGAACTGCGCTCAGGTTAAACGATCTGGGAGCTATTCCGGATGATTGTACGCCGCTGACATTTAATCAGTACAACGCATTTTGGAACAATGGCGTTAATGCATCGGCCGGTGCTGGTTCTAGCCTAGTTGACCTTGACGGCACCAACGTCTTCCAAAACCCACGCTTTGAAGATCCGCAAAACGGCAACTACCGCTTGCAATCCATCTCTCCGCTGGTCGATGCGGGGCGGAACGAGAACAATCAAACGCTAGTCCCTGACATCGGCTATTGTGAAAGTTTGAGTGGTGATATTTTGGTCTCCGGCGATTTCTGCGAGACGTGTGACAACAACGGCTTGGCATGGGGCGAAACCGCCTTTCTCGATATCCAGCCAGCGGTCGAGAAGGCGCGGGAAATTGTGCCAGCGTTGGGCTGTGGCGGAGCCGGGCTCAGCGGTGATAAGTGTGATCGGCGGGTAACAGTGCGGGTGTTGCCCGGTACCTACCCTGATGACATCATGCTGTACAGCCACATCGACCTGCTGGGCAGCGGGGCTGACCAAACCATGCTGACCGACCGAATCATTCTGGCTGACAGCGTTGACAACCGGATCGCTGGATTTAATTTCACCGGATCGGCCGGGATTGTGGCGGGGCAAAGCGTAGCCAGCAATTTGCTCATTGAACGCAACCTGTTTGATGTCACTGGACAAGCGATTCTAATTCAACAGAACACGCAGGCTGACATCATTTTCAACACCTTCCGAGGTGTTCAAGGTGGCACCGGCGGTGTGCGCGTGACTGGAAGCGGGAATCAGGTGATTGTGAACAACAACATCTTTACCGGCATGAATGGTGATGCGCTGCACCTTTCTGGAAGCGGTCAACTCTTCCATCATTACAACCTCTACTTTGACAACAGGACCAATTTTGATGGAGCGATCAGCCAAAACGAAGCTGAAATTGTGGGGCAAGATCCACAGTTGAACGCTAGCGGCGAGCCAACGATCGGTTCACTCGCTATCGATGCGGCCGACCCAGCGATGGCTCCGCCAGCAGGTGGCGGGCAGTTTGCCGACATCGGTTATGCAGAGCTAACGGCCCCGCCGTTGACGATGCTGTTTGGCAAGATCGGCCAGTCTCGCGTCTTTGGTTCGGCCGGGGTTGATCAGCATGAGATTGCAATTGTCCCTGTGGCGGATGTGAATACTTTCTACTGGGAAACGCTCCCAGCGGATGAGGATTGGCAAGCAGTTAATTTGGGCAGCGAAAGCGGCAAGTCATTTATCGGCTGGGCACATACGGTCCCGGCCAGTCTGGCTGAAGGGCACTATCGCATCTTCACCCGGCCGACCGATGTGCTAGACAATGTCACAAACAGCCCGTTCTACTGGTATCGTGGGATGTTCTTTAACGACAAAACCGATCCTGTAATGACGGTTAACGCTCCGGCAAATGGGGTATCACTCACAACAGACGTAGTGCAGTTCAGCGTCACGGTCGATGAGGAGAACCTCACATCGGTCAGCTTCCGCAATGGAGATGATCCGGTGGTGCAGGGTGCAATTGGGCTCGTGGATGACATGACGCGGACGGCAACCGGCATCGTCCCATTAGCCAGCGGGGCGAACACGGTGACGGTGAAGGCGGTTGACTTGGCCGGAAACAGTGTGAGCCAAACGATTGTCGTCAACACAACGGCGGCCGATCCGCTACCCGTATCTGGTGATGTGACCCCACCGGCAATCAACACCCCATCTGCCAACTTGAACGTGAACGGACCAATCTTGTTGACCGGCACGGCCAGCGATGCCAGCGGTATCGCCCGGGTGCTAATCTCGCTCGACGGTGGCATGATTTGGCAACCGGCCAATTTTAGTAACGGAACATGGGGCTACCAGTTTGAACCGGAACCAAACACAGATTTCATTATCTTACCCGTCATGGTACGAGCGTTTGACGTGGCAGGGCAAAGCGCTGAAGCCAGCATGACCCTGACTGTGGACACGGCCGCGCCTGAGTTTACCGGTGATGTTGAGCTCAGTTTGCCGTCTACTTTCCACTATGACGGTGAGCAAACGATCACGGTTGATTGGGAAGCGGTTGATGGCGATCCGAATCTGACCTACTTTGCAACGCTTAACACGCTAACAACAACCGTTCCAACGGCCGGTGACAGCGTGGCTGACAGCATGGCCACCTTCCAAATTACGCAACAAGGGGAATGGTACGTGCACGTCATGGCGCAAGACTCTGCTGGGAATAAAACCACTGAAGCGTTTGGCCCGTGGCATGTGAGCACCCAGCCGGGCCAAAACAACGGCCGGGCAGCCACCACTTGGACAGAGTCGATTCAGGTTGATGGGATTCTAGAAGACGAAAGAAATGAGTGGGAAGCTGACGAACGGATCGATGATGATGAACGCTCAAACAGCACCCGTACTTTTTACACCAACTGGGACGCCCAAGGGCTGTATTTTGCAGTGGATGGTGCTCCGCTCAACACCGATGGTACGCTACACCTCTATCTTGATGTGGCGGCCGGTGGACGTAATACAGGCGCGCAAGCGATGAACCAGCAGATACTGCCGTTCGAGGCTGATTATTTGGTTGCACTTGATCAGCAAGGAGACGGCACCTTATACAATTTGGTCAGCGGCACATGGACGGTGATGACGCTTAACGGATTCAAGGCGATTCACGGTGACGGCGGCCAAACGGAGATCTTCATCCCGTACGGGCCATTCTCCAGCGGGCAGGTAAAAGTCACAGCCTTTGTCTTTAATGATGACAACGCGCTCACAAGCGCATTCCCAACAGCGAACGCGCTGACAGGCCCGCTGACAAGGTTCTACAACTGGACAGACACAAGCCAGCCCACAGCACCGAAAGATGGTCAGGCCAATGCGACGACGCTATCGCTTGAGTTTAGCGCGGTGGCTGATCCGGCTGATGGAGCGTTTGTCTCTCCCGGTCAGGAAATCACTTATCTAATGAGTCTGACCAACAACGAGCAAGAGGCGGTTAGCGGCGTACTCTATCAAATCGTAGAGAGCCACACGGGCTCACCAATGTCTGGTAGCGTGCCCCCGTTGGCTCCGGGCGAAACGGTGACGTGGACGGTGAAAACCGCCGCCCCCACAAACGGGGACACCGCTCTAAGTGCAGAAGTAACGATCTATCCTGATGCGTTTGACCCGCTCATTTCTCAAGTGGACTTTTCAAACCATCCACCGATTGCTCTGTCTCATACCCTTGACCTTGCGGCCCCAACGCCCGCGATCTCAGAAGATGGGTTGACCATTGACCAAACGGGTGCGGTGTATGGTGCAGCAACCGATGATGGAACTGGTGTGGCTATGGTGGAGATGCTGCTCGATGGCAATTGGGTTGAAGCCAACGGCCTCAATGCGTGGCAGGTGGTGATTCCGCCTAATTTGCAAAATGTCTCTTCGTTAGACGTGCAGGTACGGGCGACCGATCACGCTGGCAATGTGAGCCAGCCAGTCAGCTACACGCTGATGACGGACAGGCAGGCCCCTGTAGTGACGGCTGAGATTCCGGCAGTAATCAACTCAAGTGTTCAGCAAATTAATGGAACTGTGAGTGATAATCTGAGCGAAATCGCATCAGTTGAGGTACAGATTGGTTCAGAAGGCAACTGGCAACAGGCGACAGTTAATGGTGGTTCATGGCAGTTGCCGTGGTCATTACCGGCCGTAGACGGCGGCGCGATTGAGGTTAGCGTGCGGGCAACTGACGCCGCTGGCAACAGGAGCGCGCTTGTCACCAGTAGCCACACGCTTGACAATGTGCTGCCAGACCTGACTGTTTTGAAGTTAGTCGAGGAGATTGATCCAACGGACAGCGTTAGTACTACATTGATTGAGGGCATCGTAAATGATGGCTCTGGTATCGAGAGTCTGGTTGTGACGATGTTGCGACCGGATGGTACGACCGCAACATTTGCTGAATCTATTGCAGCTAATGGTAGCTGGTCTTTCTCAGCCATACTTGAGCAGAAAGGCACGTACTACTTCAATGTTGATGTTATTGATAGTGCTGGGAATGGGTTGCGAGCGGGGACGATTGCTATTGAGGCAATTAATCCAAATGAACGCTACAGATTGCTCTTGCCAATTGTGAATCGATAGATTCCGCTTGTTCCAGCATGGTCTTTTTTTAAGGGCTATGCTGGAACGAAGAGACCGTGGCTACAAACTAATAGGATTCTCTGCTTGGTAGAAATTTGTATAATCCGCACCTTGCTGAAGCCAGACCCGATTTTCACCATCCTAACTCTGGTAGAGTTTCGAGCAAGTGAGCAGCAGTTGGCCAAAATTCCATAGACTCTCCCCTTTTTTTATATTCAAGCACGAATTCGCTAGGAAGAGATTGTTCAAGTTTATTCAAGGAAGCATCAAATATAATGTTTAATGACCAGCTGGAGCTATTTGGAATTTTAAGCGCCAGATATGACAATTGAATTGCTAATTGAGCTTTTTCAAGATAGAAGTCGCCCCTGTCGAGTGTTTGCTCAGCCAATATGGTCGCGATGACTCTCATTATTACCTGCTGAGGAAAGTAAAGCTTATCTGCATAAATTGTCTTTTGAGCGGATAAAAGCTCTTCTTGTAAATTTTGTTTCCCAAGCTCATTTCTTGAAAAGAATAAATAGAACGGAATACCAAATAAAAGCTCATCGGTAACGCCTAAGTGCCTGTAAATATCAAGAGATTCTTCAATCCAGAAACAAGCTTCTTTGTCCTTGCCCTGCGCACCTAAAATCACACCTAGCATTTGGCAACTCCAACCTAACCATTGCTTCAGATTTGTCTCCCTAAGTAGTGATGCTGCCTGCCTTAACTGACTTTCCCCTAATCTAAAGTCCCCTGTATCGGAGCTTGAAAAGAATCCCAATATAGCTAAAGAGACCGCATAATTATTTTTATCTCCCAATTCGTGATAGATCTGAACGCACTCTGCTTGAAGCTGATGCGCTTTTGAATAATTTCCAAGACCGGTCCCATTACTGGCCGCTAAGCTGCCTAAGGCACATGCTACGCTTGGTCTAACATTTATTTTGTGACTGAGTTCAAAACACTGCTCAGATTGACATACTCCCCGAGCTAAAGCAACGGGGAGTATGTCAAGGTCACTTTGGGAAATCCAATAGATTTGTGCCACGGATTCAGCTGGTTAACCAACACCTCGTAGGTGATCGGTTTCTCATCTCTCAATTCTGAAAACACGATTTCATCCGGTCGTATTCGGTAGGCATGGAGTAAATGTAACAGTGCAATGCTGTTGACCCCTAATCCACAGCTGACGATGACATGGTTGTTCCAACTACTACCCAGTCTTCCCTTAATTTGACCAGACTCTAGGTGACAGTACCCGTTCTGCTGGTCAATTACTTGCGACATATCCCCCTCTGCAAATGCTAGCAGAGGCAAATCCAAGTAGTCCTGTTTCATGATATTCTCTTTTTAGGTTCGCTGAATGTTTAGGCTTTAAGGCAACCTCAACCACACAAGACGTTAGTCTTGGTGATTGTTGGACTATTCTTCGAAGAGAGAAAGAAAAACCGGCAAGAGAGCTAGGTTGATCCTGATCGACAAGGGAAGTCTCCGGTCAACAAGATGGAGGTTGAGGCTTTGTAGAAATTCCACTGACATTCATTAAATGTTACACAAATTTTTGTCAGAAGCACCTAGAGACATACATCTTGCCGAACATTGCCGCTCTACACCACTCCTCAAATTCATCTTCCAACGCTAAGCACGCTTCATATCGGGATTCATACTCAAATGGGATGACCACAATTGGCTCATTTTTATGCTCAATGCGACCGCCCCACATCAGTCGATCCTCAGTCTCATGCGGAAAATTCTGTATGCTGAAAATAATAGATGGGTGACTTTTCAGTGTCCCAACTCGAAAATCTTCATTCCATTCCACCATCAGATTTTTGCGCTCAGTTTTGACTCTCCGGAAGGCCAAGTGAAATTGAAAAATCAGAAAAATTACTGCGATACCGATCGATACATTTGTATCAACAACACGCACGGCAAAAAGGTCTGTGACCTTCATATTTCGCGTTAGCTGCTCATGCCAAAGGGGATCATCAATTCCAACAACCGATAGAGACATTAGGACAGTATCTTTTCTATTTCTCCATGTAATATGCAAGTACTTTTGAGTCGTACAAGCTAGTCTCTACATGTTTGTTATATCTCCAATGACAGCATCGATAGGTTTGGAATTACTATCCTGTTGCCCATTTTTAATCCATTCTCTACAGAGGGATCTTCCACGCTTATAATTTCAACTTTGGGACTAGCTCCCTTCCACATCTTCTGAAAGCAAGATGTATCTATCGACCCAATGCCAAACACTGCGCCCGGAAAGGACTCTATAAATCGCTTTAAATCTCCCTATGGCTCCACATACTGCATTTGCACAGCTCCAGAATAGTGAATGGGCGAGCAAGATTGTGCAACAATTGCGGCAATTCCCTGTTTCGCTTGGCGTACACTAAATTCAACAGCTTGTAATGCGCCGCTTTTTCCTCTAAAAGGCAACTAATTCTCTCCATCTCACACTGGAATTTTTCCCAAAGGAGGGTTGCTGATCGCTACATCTGCGTTTGGAATGTGTCTACAAATTTCTAGGTATCGAAAGTCACCGTAGTGCTATTTGACATCAGGCAGTAGCTTCTGCCCGATTTCTATAAGATGAAACGTTTGATTTGAAAGGTATCCTGCCACGCCAAAGAGGGACCGTTGTGACATTTTAATTAAATGTTTGTCTGGAGTTGACATAAACAAAAACAACTCTCGGATATCCCCTATTTAGCTTAAACTGCGGCTAA
>JBCCSO010000018.1:0-22445 GCA_039199965.1 Chloroflexota bacterium
TAAGCACAACGCCGTGCTTCAGCTAATGGAATATGTCCGCAACAACAACCCGCATCAGTACCGCACGTATTTTCAGCGCGTGGATAAGGCTTTGGGCGAACACAAAAACGCCGAACCCGTTTACCAGCCGACTGTTGAGCCAGTGGCAAGGGAGCAGCCTCAAAGCAGCGGCGTTAGCGATTCCTGCATCGTGGCTTTGCAAATGTACGCGAACGGATTAGATGATGGCGGTGCGCTGGCTAAGACAACGCTAGGTTTTCTGGGGTACACATAATCCCCGCATGGCTACTTACCCTCGCCGCGCTCGTGTTCCTCGTTGGGGCCATGGGCGCGTTGTGGGTGATGAGGTGAAAGTATGGGTGACGAAGAACGCATGCGGCGCGTGATTGCTGAGTTGATGTGGAGAAATCCAATCAAACACGATGGGCACGCTTACGAATTGGCATTGTGTAAATACGCCTTGGGGTTTGGCGAGAAACCAGACGCTGAGGAGTTTGGGCAGATTCCGATTAATGATTGGCAAGCTGCTAAAGATTATATCGAACGGCTAAAAGAGGATTAAATAGCATGAATGACGAAGAACAGTATTTTGCCGTTGTAGCCCTTTGGGAAAACGGGTACTTTGTAAAGAAACTAGGCCCGTTTTCAGAAAAAAAAGCCCGAAAATTATCTGATGGAATAGATATTAATTTGAACCACGATAAGTATTTTTGTCATGCTGATGACATCGACAAGGATGATAGAGGTGAATTTTTCAAGGAGTAACTCACAAAGCCCCCTAATGCGGGGCTTTTTTCTTGCCTGTCTATCTGTTAAAATCTCAACGGGGGGTTTGGAGCAGCGTCCGGACGCTGTGTCCATAGCGAGTTCGAATCTCGCCATCGTAACGAGAACTAAGACCAAGTTTTCAATTTGGGATTGGTCAAATCCCACAGCGATGTGCTAACTCTGGAAAGTTGGGCCCCCGCTTATTAAGCGCAATAATTTGCGCTTTTTTCTTGCCTCCCTCACCCCTCCCATAGCCTGCGCCTATCAAACACGCCCGCACTATTGAAAAAACTTGTTGCAATATGGTAAACTGTTGCGCATTATGAAACACACAACGCACGATGGGGGGGATCTCAACAAAGCCGTATTCCTTTGCTCACTGCCGCCTATAACTACCGCCATCAAAGCGGGCGGTGACGGCATGCGCGTACAGTTTGATATCCCAGAGAGCGAGGCGGGCGAAAGTGTCAAGTTGTTCATGATGAAAAACAAACAGCTCAAAGTGACTGTTGAGTGTGTTCCGTACCAGCCGCCTCAAGTCGAGCATCAAGAGTTTGAAGAGCCCTATGCGGATTTGATTTCAGGCCCGGAAGAGATAGGAGGGCGGCTTAAGTGAGCAAGTATTCAAACGAAACCAAGGCCGCTGTCATGGCTGCGCTGCTAGAGGGGCAGAGCGTTGGCAAGGTCGCCAAGGATTACAAGATTCCAGAGGGGACTGTTTCCGCTTGGAAATATCGTCAAGGCACTGCAAAAAACGCAGTACAAAAAAATACTGAACAAATTGGCGAGTTGCTGCTTGGTTATCTCAATGAGAACCTAATCACATTAAAAGCGCAGTCTAAATTCTTTAGGCAAGAAGAGTGGCTACGCAAACAACACGCGGCCGATGCTGCCGTGCTTCATGGCGTGCTGACTGATAAATCAATTCGACTGTTGGAGGCGTTGAGTGCTAACAAATCTCAAGATTGATTTGCCGACAATTGACTTAGATAGTTTCAGTTTTGGGGAGCTAGAATCTGGGATCGATGTTTCCATGAATCTGCCAGAGTTGCACCCTAAACAGGTCGAGATGTGGGAAAACCGCAAACGGTTCAATACGGTTGCAGCAGGTCGAAGAATTGGGAAAACGACCTTTGGGTCGTGGATCATGGGGCAACCAGAGTACACCGATTACCCTATAGGCTGGTTCGCCCCATCATATAAAATCCTCATTGAAATATGGAGAGAAGCAAAACGTATATTTCATGATGTCATCGAGCGAAAAAGTGAAGTCCAAAAGCGGATCGAGCTTGCAACTGGTGGTGTTATTGAGTTTTGGAGTCTAGACAACCCAGACGCGGCAAGGGGCCGAAAGTACAAACTTATTATTATTGATGAAGCAGCTATGATTTCCAAGCTAATGGATGCGTGGAATCTGGTGCTTAGGCCAACGCTCGTTGACTACATCGGAGAGGCTTGGTTTTTCTCTACTCCGAAAGGGCGCAATGGATTCTGGAAAATGTATCAATGGGGTCTAGATGAGAGAATCGAGGATTGGGCTAGCTTTCAAGCAAAAACCATAGACAACCCGTTTATCGATCCGTCAGAAGTTGAGGCTGCAAAACTCACAACGCCGGACATGTTTTTCAGGCAGGAATATTTAGCTGAATTCCTAGAAGATGCGGGGGGCGTGTTTAGAAACGTCATTCAATGCGCAACGGCCGAAGAACAACACGAGCCAGCCGATGGCGTTCAATACTGCTTTGGCGTGGATTGGGGAAAGCTGAACGACTTTACGGTGATTAGCATCATTGATGTCACTAATAGGCGGCTAGTCAAGCAGGACTCATTCAACCAGATCGATTACAACTTTCAGCTTGCGCGGCTCAAATCGCTTTATGACATTTGGCGGCCGGTGAACATCTACGCTGAAAAGAACAGCATGGGCGAAGCCTTGATTGATCAGCTCTATTCTGAGGGGTTGCCTGTATACCCAATGAACACAACGAACGCCACAAAGGACGCGTGGATTCAGTCTTTATCCATCGCCTTTGAGCGTGGTGAAATTGAAATTATTAATGATCCTGTTTTGATCGGTGAGCTGCAGGCATTCGAAGCAACTCGCACACGTAGCGGATTAATGAGCTATTCCGCGCCGGAGGGGATGCATGACGACAGGGTGATGAGTTTAGCAATGGGGTGGCAAGGTGCTACCTATGCAGGGGAATTAGCCGGATGGTAATAGAGGATTACAAATTAACAGAATTGGAAAGCAGAATGGTAAAGACTGATGCTGCCATGCAAGTTGTGACAAAGGCAGACTCAGATGTGCATGGCTGGGTTAGGTCGGTTGACAATGCTTGGATTGAAATTTTTACAGGGCGTGAGTTCATAGCAATTCCAAAGGCAGAGATAATAAAAATCAAAGGGTCACACAAATTTCAGGGGAAAGATCGGCCAGAACTAGCCAAACGGGGGGATTCATGAACCTAGATTATGCAAAAATGAAGCCGGGTGCCTACCTGGTCCAAGGCGAGAACGTGAAAAGCTTAAGCCTGTTGGATTCGGCAGGCTGGGCAACGGGTGATAGTTCAAGTATTGGTGATAGTGCTTCCAATTTGGCAAAAAATGTTGCTTTTATGTATGCAGCAATTAGAGAGCGTCAAGACCAGATTGTGCAAACTCCTTTCAAATGGACTTTAAATGGTGAAGAAATTGATGACGCTCCTTTCGGCCTAAACGCTTACCGACTGGCGCGAATTGAAAAGGCTCTCGTTCTTTTCAATAACGCTTATTTTGAGAAAGTGTACGGGAGTGGTTCGGCTCGTTTAGGCGGTTCTAGGCAAAGAGCGGTGAGTCTTTCTTGGCTCAATCCGGCCACAATGAAACCTGATGATTCGGGGACTGTGCTTTTGAGTCAAGGTTATAAGCGATACCAGCGCACCACCATCGACAAGAAAACATCTCAAGAAAATCAGATGCATATAGATACTGAGCATTTGTTGAGATTTGAACTTGAGGACATGGATGAGCTTTACAGTACCGCATCTGCGGCGAGGGCTGTAAGATCAAGCGCGGCCGTTATTCGGGCAATTCAGTCACTTCAAGATCTTCAATTTGATAAAAACAACGGCTTACCTGTATTTTTGGTAATCATCCCAGATAGGCATGCAGCGAAAAGTGAAAAGATCGCAGGTAGATTCAAGAAACTTTTCAACAATTTCTCTGCCATGTGGGGAGGTAACAACCGAACGGTTGGCGTTCCCGAAGGCGTGTCAGTTGAAAAATTGTCCCTTTCTCCAGGGGAGATGAAATTTACGGAGTCTAATCGTGAGGCGGCCGAAACTATTTTGTTTGGCTTAGGCGTTCCAATGTCTAAGGCGTTTGGCTCTGCTAACTACGCCACCAAGAAAGGCGAAAATCAAGAGTTTGCCTTGAAGATGGCGCACCGCCTCAAGTGGATTGCGGACGTTATCAACGTGGATGAGGTATTCAAGTCTCAAGGCTATCGGCTTGAAGTTGACCCCGACAAAGTCAATGTCAACCTTGAGGAAGAGCAGCGCAAGGCTGACATGGTAATCAGTTACACGGCTGCGGGCATGACATTGAGCAATGCTTTAAAAGTTGTTGGCGTAAGGCTGCCGGACGATTATGAAAAGCAGGATATTCAAGTCGAAGTCGAAAGCCAGCCATTAGAAACATCAGATGAAATTGGCGACATGAAGCAGCAAATCTTTGGCTATCACATTGAGACAGGCGTGGTGCGGAGAAATGAAGTTAGAGCGCGACTAGGGCTGCCAGCTATTGAGGGCCGTGAAGAATCATACGCTGATCTGATCAGCGCATTCGAGGTCATGCAGGCGGCGCGAACGGCGGGGCTAACAGTGGATGAGTCGCTCCAGTTTGTTGATTTGCCGGAATTCAAGCGGGGTGAGCCTTTGCAGGTGGACCGCAGGGTTAATGAGGTTGAGGGGCTGACTGACCCGCTCGAAGAAGAAATCAAGGCTCTGCGCAATTTCAACCGCAAGGGCAAGCGTAATCGGGAATTCAAGAGCAACATCTTGACGGATGAAGAGATTAAGCTGTACAGCGGGATGGTGTATCCATGATGAATTATTTTGGTGTAGATAAGGAAGTGGCAGAGCAGTATATTGAAAGCCTTGAAAAGCACATCGGCTTTGTGCAAGAGGCTGGTAAGCGCATAGGCGTGAACCCCATTCAGCTGAAGAACCACGACTTGAGTAAATGGTCTGAGGCTGAATTCCCAGCGTATGCTAATAAATTTTATGGTGAATCTGATGAAATGGCTTTCAAATATGCTTGGCTTCACCACTTGAAACACAACCCCCATCATTGGAATCATTGGATGCTTCAGAATGATGAAGACGGCCTTGAACCGCTCGAAATGCCACAACATTACGCGCTGGAGATGGTTGCCGATTGGATGGGCGCAAGCATGGCATACAACAGCAGTTGGGACATGACTGATTGGTTGAACAGCAATTTCAATCGAATCATTTTGCATCCAAACACTCGGCGCTATGTATCTGATGTACTTGTGTCAAGCGGTTACACGTACGGCCTTTTGAACGGGCATGGGGTCGCAGGGTAAATGACTCAAGCACTCCGCGACAAGTGGGAAGATTTGGCCCTATCCACGTTCATTGATGTTTATCTGCGCCAATGGCGGCGCACTCGTGCGGTGATCAATAAAGCGGAGCGTGAGGAATTACGTTCGCTAATCGCGGACCTGTACAGGCGCGAACCAGAAGCGGTCAGGCTTCAAGTTCAACGCTTATTTGATGACATGGTCACAGACATTGCGCAAATCACGGTTGATGAGGTACCAGCACCAACGCCAGATTACGAACGGCTAACAGACACAATCCTAAAGCTGTCCGCAGAAAATGCAGGGCGATTTGCTACTGAGATTAGCAACAACAGCCTGAGACTCTCTTACAGCGTGATAGACAATTGGCTAGAAATGCCCGGCGCAACTGTGCAAGATTTGACCGCACGAATGGAGCGCATTTGGCGAGGACCAAGACCGGCCACGGCTGCCACGACTGAAACAACGCGCCTCTACAATGCGACCAGAATCGAGACATTTAGAGAGATGGGCGCGTGGGGTTTCCAACCAGTGACGCGCAATGATGACCGTGTACGCGAGTCTCATGTGCGATATGCGGCCGAAGGGCCCTACCCGCTTGATCGTACAGATCGTATTCCACCATATGGCGATGTGAATTGCAGATGTTCGATTGTTGCGGTGTTTGAGAATCCGAATGGAGTGTGATCAATGCTAAAAACTGACGTAAAAATCGAACAGAAAAACATGCCGAATTTCAAGCGCATGCTGTCACCGCAGACGCTGCGCCAAGCCGGTCAAAACGCTGGTGAATACGTTGTGGCTTACCTGTCTCCTTATGCACCGTCTTCAAGCGCAAACACGCCGCCAGCACCGTATTACGTACGCGGGCGTGGGACAACATACGCAAGCGGGTTCAATGACGGTAGCTCAGAAAATATGCTCCAGCGGTGGAGTGTTAAGGCCGGGTCGAATGTCACACACGTGCGCAACACGGCTAGCTATTCCGGCTATGTTTCGGGCCTTCAGCAAACACGCATTCACGAGCGGCGCGGCTGGAAAAGTCAGCGCAAGTTTATGAAGAGCCAAAAGGAATTGGACGGCATGGGGCGGGCGTATTTGCGGCCAATACTGAAAGCTGGAGGTGTGAAATGATGCGAAATGAAGACTGGGAGAAAGGCATTGCGAAAATTGAGATATTCATAAATGGTGAATGGCTAGAATTGCATTCTTTTGCAATAGCCGACAAAAACGAAGAAATAGAGCCATTTTCAATCGAAAATCTAGTAAACGACCTTCATTTGGACTTTGACGACAGTGGGGTTTCCCCAATTGACACCATTTGAGAGGGAATTGGGATTAAATGAACACACACACGACACACGCACAACGGGCGATAACTGAAAGAGACGCAGAACTTACGATTCGGCAGGCGGTCGCATTCATCAAGGCCGTTGCACGAGCAATGGGCTGGACGGTGAACGTTCAGATAATCAAGCCTGAATTGACACTAGAGGCAAAAAAATGACATTTTCAGATGTGATTGAAAAGATTTTATTCTGGGCGTGCTTGCTACTGCTTGTTTTTATTTTGGGAGTTTTAATTAGAAACAAAGTCGTGGATGATGTTTTTGCTTATCCCGAAAGCGGTGTAATTGACACTGACGGTTAAATCACCTAAAATTTAAACGTTGCACTATGTAAAACGTGATGCAATAAACAAAACTCGATAAGGCTAGTGTCTGCGCAAGACATCCTCAAAGTAGCGAGTTGCCAAATTAAATATCCCGCCCCCCTTTGGGCGAATGAACCAAAGCGGCGCAAAGACTCTTTATGGGTTTTTGCGCCGCTTTTTTGTTTTCTATGCAGACACGACACACAGCCAAGATGCTTTTTGAAGATGACGATACAGCCATTATCGGGCTGTATGGTGTTGTCTTTGGGGGTGAGGATCTAGAGGGCGAGTCATTTAGTAAGTCTACTGATTTCAAACTCAATCGAGCCGTTGGCGCACCCGTTCACATCGACCACACGGCCGAAAGCTACATCAAATTTAATGATCAAACCTATGTGCTAAAAGGCATCAAGGATGAAATCGGGGAGATTGTCGAAGTCTCGCCAGACGAAATCGGCCTTTACATGCAGCTTCAATTTGAGAAGTCAAACGAATATTGGGGGCTGGTCGAGGCGATGCTTAACACTGGGCGCATGGGAGCAAGCACAGGCAGCGACCACAGAGCGCAAAAATCAGCCAATGGATTAATTGAGATTTGGCCGATTAACGAAGTGAGCCTGACGCTAACCCCAGCGGAGCCGCGCACAACAGAGAATGTGACACGGTTTAAGAGCGAAGGTGCCCCGATTCACCTAAACGCAGAGTGGCAAAAAGAGCTAGAGGGCGTAGCTAAGTCAGCGGAAAAACTTGCTGAAGATTTGGCTTCATTCCAGAACGGGTCCATTGAAGAGTTCTGGGAGTCCATGCAATTACACACCCAAAACACGGGGATCAAATCAAATCAATTAACCGACTCAGAGCAATCAGCAGAGGCAAGCCCAGAGGCGCACGGCGCGGGCGAGCAGTCTGATACCAGCGAGACGGATGACACCGAAGACGGCCAATTAGAGGCCATTGAAGACACGGAGCCTGTAGATGCTCCAGAGGTATCAGAAATGACAACTGAAACAGTAGTATTTGACCAAGAGGCGGCTTTCAAAGCCTTGCTTGCTGGTCAAGCTGAAATGAAATCTGTGATTGATTCACAGGCAGAGCGCATTGACGCTCTTGAAAACACCCCTTCTAGCCCTATGCCAGCCGCAGATCCAGCCATTGAGAACGCGAAAAGCGTTGCTTACAACAAAACCCAGCGCGGCGACACCGAAGCTGGAGCGTTCAAAGCATGGTTCAAGACTGGAGACGGCGGAACGATTAATGCGGCACAAGGTCAGCGCTTACGCGGTAACAGCGTAAATATCAAAGCCAGCAATGACACGATTGGGAATTTGACCACGGCAGTTGATGGTGGGAATGCTGTACCTGTAGGTCATTTCAATCAAATTATTGCTCGTCGTGATGAAAGCATGCTTTCTCGCACTTTGGGCATTCGATCTATCCCCGGCAAAGGCTTAACAGTCAATGTGCCGCTCGATACTGAGGACGATGGCGAGTTTGTTGCTACAGCAGAACAAAACGACGGATACACCAACAACTTTGATCGCGACATGCCAGCTATCGGCCAGAAAGCTTTAACCCTTGCGAAATACAGCAAAAAGATTGCATTAACTGATGAATTGTTGATGGACGAGGATAGCCGTTTGTTGGCCTTTATTGAGGATTATATCGGCCGTGGTATGAGCAAAACTCATAACAGTCTGCTGGCTAGCGAGGTAATCGCAAACGGTACTACGCTGGCAACTTTAGCAGCAACAAATGCTATTGCTGACGGTGAAATTGAAGACGTTGAAGCCGATGACGATTTAGCCCCATATTTGGATAACAGTAATTCTGTGGCTTGGGTAATGCGCAATTCGACATTGGGGGCAATTCGCAAAATTAGCGGGAATGATCGCGTTTATTCTGTCGAGTCAGGCGGTGGTCCCGGCGTTCGTAATGGGCGCTCGTTGATTGGGTATCCAGTTTATCACTCGCAAAAGGTCGCGGCTCTGTCAGCAGGCGCGGGTTCAAATGTGGCCCTGTTCGGTAACTTTAATTTTGTCGGATACCGTGAAGCGCCAAGCATGCAGCTTATTCGTGATGAAATCAGTGTAGACGGTGTGGTATTGCTCAAATACTACTTCCGCACAGTGTACGGCGTTCTGCAACCTGAAGCGGTTGGAAAGGTCGTTACCGCAGCTAGTTAATTATGAAGAAGCTGATTATCAGCAAATCGTTTTCTGGCGTTGGTTTTACATTCGCTGCTTCTGAAGAATCCCAAGAGGTGCCTGACGAAGTAGCGGCAATGGCAATCAGTGCAGGCTTTGCGGTTGAAATGAAGCCTGCCAAACGCGCCAAAAAACCAGCCAAGAAAGCGACAAAAAAGGCTAACTAATGCCAATAACCAACGGATACGCAACGCTGCAAGAGGTAAAGGACGAGCTGGGCATCGCAGATAACACTGAAGACACCCAGCTCGAACGAAACATTGAAGCGGCTAGTCGTGTGATTGACGGGGTTAAAGCCCCGCTCGTGTTTTACACCACTTCGGGGGATGAGGTCTTTCAGGCTCACTTTGCCGATGAATTGCACATTACAAAGCCGTGCGTATCCGTTTCGGCCGTGGCTATCGATTCAGGTGGCGACTGGTCGTACGCCACTACTTTACCAACTGCGGACTACGTTACAGAGGGTTCACCGATCCACACAATCAGACTCAACCCCTCTGCTGCAAATCGTTTCCCGCTAGCTGCTAGAGGCGTGAGAGTCACAGGCGTATGGGGATATTCGGACAGTGTGCCGACCGCCATTCAAGAGGCCTGCGTGATGATCGCCAAAAGGCTGTACAAGCGAAAGGACGCGGTTTTAGGTGTGCTAGGCAGTACGCCGGTGAAAAACGCTGAAATCCAGTACGCCAAGAATGACCCAGACATCATGCTTTTGCTTAATTCTGTTCAGTACGCGGAGGTGTACTGATGGGATTGGTTAATTGCATTGACTGGGTGAAAGAGGCGGCTGACATTAGCGGTATCAAAAAGGTTGGCACGCCGGGCGAGCGGTTCCCGCAGAAGCCGTACGCAATGGTGTACGCGCGGCCAGGGGAATACAGCAGTCAATCGCTTGCAACTCAATTTGGTCTTGGAACTCACAACATTATTGTTCAGTTCCATTACCCACTCGAAAACCTTGAAAAGAATTTACCACAGGTGTGGCAGTTGACTGACTCGTTTGTGAGCGTCTTGCGCACGAAGGAATATGAAAACGGTGTGCACCAAGTGGTTAGCGCAAGTTACGCATTTTTTGCGGATAACGAAGACGGCATAAACGAACACGGTGTCTTGTTTGACATCACCCTAAGAAGTGAAGATGCCGCGTAAGGAATTTTAAATATGAAACCCGGATACAAAACAACGGAATTTTATTCACAGCTCATTATGTACCTCGTTGGTATCGCTGTGCTTTTTGGCTGGACTGGTGAGGCTGACATGCTGATCGAGTCAGGCAACCAGATCATTGACGCTGTTTTCTCTGTGATCGATGAAGTGACAGCGATTGGTGGTATGGCGTATGTGGCTAAGGGCTACATCGAAGGCCGCAGCACGGTCAAGAAAGGAAGCTAATGTACGCAAAGTACAAAGCAAGAAAAGATATTCCTAAGTGGCATATCAAAAAGGGTGACATCGTGACACTTTCAGCAAACAGCTACGAAGACCACAAAGAACTATTCACCCCAGTAAAACAACAAAAAGCGGCCGACAAATCAGAGGCCGAAGGAAAACAAGATGCCAGCTAGAACAGCAGGTACATATTTAAACGGCCATCTCGTGACGCTCTCGATTGATGCGGAACCGATGGAAGGTTTCCACACAGACATCAATGACTCTGGGCCAACTGTCACAGACTCGACGCTAAATGATTTGGCCGGGGGCGTTGATATTTTGGCTAGCAACAATCAAGGCGGGTCAATGACCGTGACTACGATTGTATCAGCTGGTACAACTGAGCCTTACAAGGTACTAGACGGCCATCTCAGCGCAGGCACAACCTTTGCAATGGTATGCGTGGGTAGTAAGGGCGGCAGTTCTGTAACTTGGACTTACGCCGGTTGTATTGCTACTCAAGTTCCCGGCCCTAACGCCTCTGCAGGTGAAGCCAGCGCAATGCTCGCAACGATCAACATTCGCTATGCAACCCGGACAGTGACTTAATGACTAAAAAGAAAGTTTCGCCAGTGTTCGAAGCGGTACGCGAAGGGATGTACCCAGAGGGTAAATTTACTTTGCCTGCAGTTGATCGTTTCACCGAAAAACACTGGCGTGAATTTGATCTTATCTCAGAACGTCATCGGCTATCTGATGAGGACGCAGACGGTAACGAGATTAAACATAAGGCGCATGACATAGTGCGGATGTCTGCGAAAGTTGCCTGTGACTTTATCAATAAGTTTGGCGATTGGGATTTTGAGGAAATGTCTTTAGCTAATTTCAAAGCAGCATTCAAAAGTCCCGATGATATGCCGACTCAGTTCATGTACTGGGTTGCGGGTCAATTTTTGCATTATACGGGACGGGTGAAGGACCCAAACGCAATGCCGCCCAGATAGCGGCGGCAATTTTGGACGACGAACCTTACCCCCCTTTTTGGAACATGGTTCGCCGTTGCATGAAGCCGAACGGCGAAATAAGGCATTTCCCTCGGGGGACATATAAAGAGCAGCACTCAAACTGGCGCGGAATAGCTGAGATCGAAGCTATGGAAATCACTTGGGTTGTGGCTCACGCTTGTTATAGAAAAAAGCGGCGCTGGAACGGGCCGGGTGACAAAAAGAGTACCGACAGCGATTTGAAGCTATTTAAAGCTCTTGGACGATTACAATGACATCGATAATCGACATCCTGCTAAGGTTCAAAAAGTCCGGCAATGGGGCAGAGGAAGCCGCAGAAGAGACTCAAAAACTTGGACGCTCGATCAATGACATTCAGAAAGAGCTAAAAGGGCTGAATAAGCAGCTATCTGCTGCTGAATTAGGCTCTGATGAGTTCGGCAAGTTAGTTAAGCAAACCAACGCGCTAGAAAAAGAATTAAAGCAAGCCAAGCGAGCTGCAAAAGGGCTCGATGATGAGCTTGATGACATTGGCAAGGGTGCTAGTGGCGCAGGCCAAGGGCTGAGTGTTTTAGACATTGCGGCCGGTAATCTGGCTGCTGGTGGATTGCTTAGTCTTGCAGATGGGCTAGGTAGCGTAGTGGGGATGACGCTTGATTGGGGTAGAGCCAGTGTCAATGCTGGGAGTGTCGCGCTCGAAAGTGCAGATTTGCTAAACACAATTTTAGGCCCAGCATACTCTGACTACCTCATGAGACTGGAAGATGTCGAGGACCAAACTGGACGGTCTGCTGACTCATTGGCTCAAAATTCTACCCTACTGCTGAACTTTTTAGGCTCGCAAGGATTTGCCGTTGAGCAGATATCCTCTCTAGGGTCTGAGTTTGCAGCTTTGGCCTTAGACCTTGAATCAGCAACTGATCAGGCCGGAGCAATCGACGCAATTATTAGCGGCATTTCTGGGGAGTCTGAGCCGTTAAAAAGATTTGGCGTAGATGCCAGAGAAGCGGCCTTGCAGCAGGTTGCGCTACGTGAGGGCATCATTTCGGTAGAGGGGCCGCTTAACCAGCAAGAGCGGACGCTGGCTATCATGGCTCAAATCTACGAGCAGCAAGCGGTGTCAATCGGCAACGCCTCAGACACGGCCGATTCATACGCAAATCAACAACGGCAAATAAACGAACTTTTCGAAGATTTAAATCGCGATGTAGGAAAAACGGCTGTAGAGGTATTGCAGCCAGCACAAAAAGAGTTCCTGAATCTGGCGCGTGTTGTCCTTCCAGAGGTAGAGGGCTCAATTAGTAGCGTATTGCTAGGCTTCCAAGAGCTAGCTACAGCACCAGAGACGGCCGAAAGAGTGGAGAACTTTTTCAAAGGCTTGTCCGTTGTTACAGGATCGTACGAACGTCAGATTCGTGACGTGATTACAGCAAACATCCAAGAAGCCAATAGCGTTGAAGACCTTCAAGACTACTATAAAACTTTGCTTTCGCAGCGCAGAGAATTGAGAAAATTAGAAGACGGCCGAATAGATATTGGAGCAGACGCAACCTTGCAAATTGCTGAACAGCTCGCCTTAACCGCTGGGAGTCTTCAAGAATTCGAAGATGCTGTAAATAGCCTGCAATCAGCGGGACAGGGGGATTTTAATCTCTACCGGGTGATTGGCTTCGAGAATGGCGTGGCTGATTTTGAGGGGTTCAGAGAGGAAATCTTGCTAACTCAGTCCACCCTAGAAGCTGCATCGTTCGACAGGGCTTTGATGCAAAACACCGGTGGATTTGTTGATTTCAATGCGCTTGTGATGGAGTCTGCTGAAGCTGCAGGAGATTTCGACCGGGCCTTAAAAAACAGCAATAACACACTATCGGGCCTTGATTTTTCATCGGTTGCCGATGTGGATTTTAGCAATATCAACTCCTTTTATGGGGCAGTCGATGCGAATACTCAGACTGCAATTGATGATATTCAAAATCTGGGAAGTGTATTTGGTGATCTGTCCGAAACAATCAATGGTTTAAACACGTCCAGCATTCTTGGTGTAGCCGGTCAAGCTGAAACCAGCGCAGTTGGTTTTTTTGCTGAAGGCTTAGAAGGGCAAACCGATGTTGATATAAATGATCAGGTGTCAGTACTGAATGAGCTGGATTACACGCAAGACCAGATTGCAACGGCAATTAGGACAAATCTCAATGCGGCCGTTGGTGAATTTGGGCTTGCGATGCTGGACGCAAAAGTTCCTTTTGATGAGGCTCTTGATACCGTGTTAGAGCTCCAAGAGGTCATAAATAGTAGCGACAACCCGCTTGATTTGATTGACGGCGATGTGCTTGATCTTGACGGACGCTTAGAGGCATTGGCAGAAAAAACTTTCATGCCAACTGTTGAGATTCAATTTGTTGGAACTGAGCAGCTTGATGCTATTGAAGCACAATTAAATCGTATAGCTGGAGTTGACATTAGCGGCGCAGAATTTGCAAACGGTGGCGCAATCGGCGGCCCATCATCGGCTAGGGAGCGCAGGCGATGATTCTAAGATCATGGACACCAGACGCAGGTCAAGGGGGGGTGGCGTTTACACTGCCAATGCACAAGGCGGTTACCAGCCCTCTTAGATACGCGGTCACCATCAGAACATTCTCGACGTCTAATGGGATTGTTGTTGATGCTAATGCGCCTTCACAGCCAGCCGCCAACCGCATTACGCATTCAGGAATATATTTACAAGAGGCTGTGGATGGGAGCCCGCAAAGAAGTGCCCTTGTTTTTTATTGGACAAGTATATTTCCTAACATCGGGAAAACGGGAACAATCTCAAGAGGAAGCTTTGCATATCAGGGAAGTGTTTACCTACAAGGGCAAACTGCCCCGGCCATACTGGAGCGAGTTGATTGCCCAGTTCGGCCTGAAGATTACAAAAGTGCGAACCTGTTCACTCCTAACTACACATTTACATTTTTGCTTACTGGGGAGTGGTCATAATGCCAGTCTCTTACGGCAAGTGGTACATCAAAAAGTACACTGACAAGGTTGGTACGCAAACGGCTGAAACCTACTACCCCATCAGCGGCAACAGCATCACGCGAGGGAACGAGAAAAGTCAGGCTAGTTTTACCATCTCCTACACCGAGGATTTTTCAGACGGCGACTGGTTCGGGTTCTACAACGACCGTGATGACTCGCTGTGGTTCAAAGGGATTGTCACGGAGATAGGGGACAACATTGAAGCGGGGACTACCGTCATTAACGCATTTTGCTCGATGCATGATTTGAGCCGAATTAGCGTCGGGAAGTTGGGGTTATTCGATTTCGGCTGGCGCAAGCCAATTCAAGTGCGCGATATTAAAAATTTTAATGGTGAGAAAGATAACGAGGTCCCCGCGCTATCGAACGACAATGACACAGACGGCTTTCTGTGGGACTTTGAGGCGTGGTCTTACGGCAATGTTTCAGGGCTGTACATGGCGGCCAATGTGCCATTCAAAGGCATTAGATGGAATGTGTCTGACTTGAGCTGGAGCAATTCTAACAATGGATCGCCAATTATCGAGATTCTAAACAATGATAAAAGTTGGGACGCTTTACAGTTCACAGATTCAACCAATCAATTGGCAAACAGTGGGCAGACGGATTTTAACGCTGATCCTTCTGGGCTTTGGGTTAAATATTCACAAACTCAAACCTACGCATTTTGGGCGCGTTACTGGTTTTTTAAGTCTGGGGGAAGCGTAACCGGAAGCGTCAATGTTAATGACCTTGAGTTGTACCAGCGGGTAGAGATTAGTGACCCCCTTAGCCGTATATTTGCGCTTTCTGCTGATTGGTCAGTAGCGGGTGGCGCAGAAACCCAGCACGATGTTTACCACGAATTTAGAGGTGAGTCGTTTATTAAAGCATTGGGCTTGATGGCCCGGTATACAGGTGGTGTTTTTTACAACGCTAGTACGGCAGGGACCAACCAAGTTGGGTGGCTGCCAACTTCTGATGCCAATCTGACTGGCCCGGTCGCTCATGCATTGCAAAATTCTGACAGGGGTGCGTCTGATTACGTGCTGGATATTTCACGGCGCAAAGTTGAGCCGACAGCAACCCGCTACACGCTTTACGGGGCTGGCCATTCAGACGGCCGGGTCACAGCGGGATTACAGTCGCTTTGGCCGCTTATCGCAGGCACGCGATACGGCACGGGCGATGGGTACGAGTACGACTCAAGCACCAACCAGCTCATTAACACCACGGCTGAAACAACGCTAGGCTATTCAATTCACAAAGAGTTGAATATTAAGCAACTTTCTAGTCTATACGCTTCTGGAGGCAGCAGAGAGGCCTCCAACATGCTTATGCGTGTGGGTAAGCGAATTTTAGAAAAAGCTAGTCTGTTGAACCGTGATGATTATGTTGTCACAGTGGCAAATTTCACAGACCCGTTTGTTGTGGGGCAAAAGGTGTCCCTGGACTACACCAAAGGCACCATTACTGTGTCTGTAACGCGCATCATCACAGAAGTGAGCATGACCTATCAGTCTGCCAACACAGCGCGTTTGACGCTCTCGCCAGACGGTTACTCAATTGATCAGGCAACGGGCATGTTCGAAGAGGCGGTTGCGGATGCGGAAGACGCGGGTAGTTACCGCCAGCCATTGCGAGCGAATCAGGTCGAGGGGCTAGCCGGTGGTGGTGGTAATGTTTCTAGCTTGGGTGTTGAGGGGGATAATTTAGGGAATCATGTAGCTATTAGATATTTAGACATGGGCGGATTCGATATTACCAACGTCAACCTAGTTGATGGAAAGGACGTATCGACCCTACTTGATCGCGTTGATTTGGGATATGCGGGAGCCACGCGAACGATCAGCAATACGGGGGGCAACAATGTTGTCCTGCCTGAAGTCACAGTATCCATACCCGGATTAATGAGCGCTACTGACAAGGCCAAGCTGGACAGCATAGACGAGGACGCTGATGTTTTTGTGGGGACTGATTTGGGCTATGCAGGTGCAACTCGCATCTTGACCAGCTCGACTGGCACCAATGTAACCCTTCCGCTGGCGGGCGTGAACCCCGGCCTGATGAGCGTGGCTGACAAAACTAAGCTTGATGGAATTCAGGAAGGTGCCAATGCATTTGTAGGGACAGACCTAGGATACACTGCTACCGGGCGCGTTATTACCAGTTCAACGGGAAACGACACCCAACTCCCTTTGGCTGGAACAAATGCAGGCTTAATGTCGGCAGCAGATAAATCAAAGTTAGACGGGATTGAAAACAACGCTCAAGCAAATGTAGGCACCAATCTAGGATATGCAGGGTCAACTCGCATCTTGACTAGTTCGACAGGGGATAACACGACTCTTCCCCTTGCAGGGGCTAATGCAGGTTTGATGTCTGCGGCCGATAAGGCTAAGTTGGATGGCATAGATGAAGATGCTGACGTCTTTGTAGGCACTGATCTGGGGTACGCTGGAGCTACCCGCATCTTGACTAGTTCAACGGGAGATAACGTCACGCTTCCACTCGCCGGGGCAAATCCCGGCTTAATGACACCAGCAGACAAAACAAAGCTTGATGGGATCGAAGAAAACGCAGGGGTGTTTACCGGCACCGATCTAGGCTATGCAGCCGCAACAAGGATTCTAACTAGTTCAACCGGTGATAATGTTACGATCCCGATTGTAACTGTCACAAACGCCGGACTGATGGAGTCTGCTGACAAGGCCAAGCTAGACGGTGTCGCTGACGACGCAGAGCAGAACGAACCCACAACGAGCGATGCAAACGCCAACCCATCAACGGTCTTGAAGCCTAATAATTTAGGGCGGGCTAATTTTAACAGGATCATGCTGGGAGGCTCTGGAAATCCCGGTGCGCTGCTGCAAATGGAAGCTGACGGTGGCGCAACCGGAACAAAGGACCTAGTAAGAGCGTTTAATACGGATGGACTACGCTCGTTCACGCTGGCAAATCGTGATAACGGCGGGGCAATGACGTTTTATGATGCAGATACTAATATCCGCTTTATCTGCTATACGGTAAGTGGTGGAAACACGCGATTTGATTTGCGGGATGCTAGCACAAACACAACTGTTTTGTTTGAATCTGATGGGCAGATTTCAAGCAACAAACACCAGACGGCTAACAGCGATAGCTTTGTGGCGCGGCGGTTCAGCAGTTCTAACGATGGCTATGTGATCAAATCAGAGGATACGGACGGGTCTTTGATTTGGGGGGGGACGTTTGAAGGGGACCTGACAGGAATTTCTCAAATTAATGGGACTGACATCTCAGACTATTTGAGCAGTTTTGACCCATCGACGTTAACCGGCGTTGTGGCGGTGACGGCTGCGGGCGTTGTGAGCCTTAACGCGGGGGTTGTCAATAACACGCAATTAGGTTCAGGCGCGGTAGGCACCGGGAAAATTGCAAATAATGCCGTGGCTCTGTCCAAGATGCAGCAGATTTCTAACAACAGGCTGATTGGAAACGTGAGCGGTGGGACTGCTGACGCGGCGCAACTCACGGCCGCTCAGGTTAGGACACTGATTAACGTAGAGGACGGAGCAGAGCAAAATGAGCCAACCACGGCTGACCATATCACTAATCCGTTAACGGTGGCAAAAAGTGACATTAACGGTCGCTTGCGATTGCAACGATTGGCGTTGGGGACGGTATCATTTAACCCGTCCAGCACTCTAGAGATACGCAATGGGGATGGGTCTACGAATCTAAATCAAATTGTTGTCCGTGGCACTGATGGCGTTGTTCAGACGGCTGTGCAACAGCGCAGTGACGATGGGAGTCAAGCACTGCTTTACCATAACGGCGTGATTGGGGCCGCGCTGCAGGCGCGAGCAGCGGGGGGCACTGTGCTGTTGCGGCCGCCGGGAAGCACAGCGAACACAATAGTTTTGGATGCCAACAACAACCAAGCGGATGTACGGTATTTGAACTTACCGGTCACAGACCCGAATACCACCGGGCGGCTGTGGTCGCTGAACGGGGTTGCTGTGCTGTCAGGCTATTCAGGCACAGCGATTGGTGCCACGAACTGGACAGAAATCACAGTTGACAGCGGGATTTCTGCAAACTGGGCAAAAAGTACGGGGACTTGGGGGGCCATGCAGTACAGATTGCAAAACAGTGGACAAGTTGAAATCAAGGGGGCCATTACTCGCGGTAGCGGCGAGGGCTGGGACAGCAATGACATTGTTTTTCAGTTACCAAACGGGTTTAGGCCCGGAGAGGATAGAGCCAAAACATGCTATCTCTATGACCCCGGTGCAACCGATCAGGGGTACAGGGTGGCAATCGTAACCATAGCCGCGAATGGCTTGGTCCGTGTCCCGACCAGTTGGTCGGCTGCGGAAAGCCTAGTTATAGACACGGCATTTAGTTTGTAGGTGAAATATGACAACAAACAGCAAAAGCAACAGAAACAGAAATCAGAAAAAAACACCGCGTATACCGGAGCTTGATCTTTTGGACCAAATTCCGGCCGATAGTGAGAGGCTACAACAGCGTCAGGTGACTCGCTTGGCTAGATTGCTGCGCAGAGCAGAGCAGGCAAGAGCAGCCCAAGTTGAAATTATTGAGAAAGCCGACAGTACGGAACAGAAGCTCATTCGAATCATTTCTAAGATTGAAAACAGGCTTGAGTTGGAGCGAGACAAAGATATTGCGGATTTAGACGCAGAGGAGGACAAATGAAAGACTCAATCGAAATAAAAATCCCAGACGAATCTTTTCTGATGAGTAAAGATCAATTCATCGAATTGATGGCTGGCAGAGAAGCGGTGCTTAAAAATATTGAAGCACTTAAAACACAAATTGCACATGAAACGCAAATAGCATCAGCTATCAACGGCCGCTTAATTATTCACGCAGAACAACTGTATAGAGAGGCTGCAGATGAAGAGTCATAAAATTGGTGTGCATGTGTCTGCCCATCAGCGAGACAACTATGGCGCGGCCGCTCCGCATTTGGTGTCTGTTGTTTCATTTGATGAAGGGGCTTTTGATGAGATTCCAGAGCAGGCGATAAAAATCTGGCGCACACACGCGATTGCAGATCACAAAGATGTAGCTGGTGATTTTGACAAGCTGGAAGATGATGAGCTTGAGCCCGCTGCAATTTGGTGGTTTGAGAATCACCTGTGGCCTGAAATTCAAGGCGTGATGAGTCGCCATCAAAACATTTATTTCCAACCAACGAATGAGATTAACAACAAGCGCATCATCCCTTATTTGCGCGGCATGGTGAAAGCGGCCGAAAAGGCTGGAATAAAACTGGCTCTGTTTGGCGATGCAGGCGGCAGCCCTGACTTGCCAGACTGGATCGCCACGTGGATGCCATTTATGAAAGAAGTGCAGGACGGTGGCCATATTTACAGCCGCCATGCTTACAGCGGGGTCAGCATGGAATTCGGGAGTGCGGACAATCGCACTGTTTATTTGACCAACCCAGACGGCACCCCGACCGATTCAAACACAGGTCGGCCGTTTGTCGAAGCCAAGCTTATGATCGAAAACGGCGTGTATATGCCCATGGTCATCACAGAACTGGGCTGGCTAGGTGGGTGGAACAATCTGCCCGATGGCTGGCTGGATGACATCCTGCGGTACAACAAGCTGATGATGGAGCATGACATCATTGTAGGTTCATGCTTATGGAATGCAGGACAGTGGGAAACCGCCCCAAACATCTTGTCTGGTCGGCCGCTACTTGATTTGGGCAACCAACTTAGAACCATGACGCCGGTGTTTTTTGATGGGCGGCCGATAGATATCAATAAACCGATCCCGGTTGGTCCGGTTGTTGATCCTGTGCCAGAGATACCAAAACCCAGCAATCAGCCATCCAGCGGGGAAATTAAAAGATATCTCGTACTTGAGCGGTTCCAAAATGATGATTGGTACGACAAGTTAGATGATGCGGGCGCGAAAACTAATGCACAGGTGCCTAAAGATTTTGAATTGAGCTTTGAGATTGGAGCTAACCCGTTCAGTGATGGCTTGCCGTGGAACGAGTTTAAACCGGCCGAAGCTCGATTCCTGCGAGATGCGTTCTTGCCAGAGAACGAGCATGATTTGTATCTGGTGCATCCGCACAATGAGCACTCAGGTGAGCGTACGGTTTACAAGCTGTTCGCCAATAGCGCATTTGACGCAGGGTACACCACAGAGGTAACGCTTGAGAAAGGCAAAGTGTACAAGGCGTTTGTCAATGTGTTTGTTGATTTCGCGCTATACAATGAATTTGGGGCCAAATCTACGAAGAATCTAGACCCC
Organism: Chloroflexota bacterium; assembly: GCA_039199965.1. GTDB lineage: Bacteria > Chloroflexota > Anaerolineae > Promineifilales > Promineifilaceae > WTJY01. The sequence continues at coordinate 20,874 of JBCCSO010000018.1, forward strand.
AACCATCCGATTTTGTTTGTTACCCTCTCAAAAAATGGCGTGGACCCAGATGTGCGGATTTTGGATATAGAGGCGTTAAAACGCAATGAGCTGGCTGAAATTTTCCACATTAATCAAACCGGGAAATATAAACTGGAGTTTCAGTTTGTGAGCAGTTACGCAATGGCACCGGCTGATGGAACGGCAGCATTTTTCATCAATGAAATGTCTATCGCAGAGCTTGAAGGTGTTGAATACGTTGACCCTGCCATCCCAGATTGGCCAGAAAAGCCAATCATTCATGATTTAGGCATTCAGCTAAATCACACTGCTACGATTGTCAAGCTGCCTCAAAATTTTGGCATTTATGAGGTCATGCTTGATTATGAGTTTGAGGGGCCGTGGGAGGAAGTCGGCCGATTGATCAAAGAGAATAAGCACACCGTCGCACAATCGCACCATGACGCAGTAGCTATGGCCTACGCGGGGCTAGATGATTCAAAGATCATTGCATACGGTGAGGACGAGGCTTTGAAAGCTTTGGCCTCTGAGTGGGATGTTGATGTTGAATGGCGTGAGCGGCCGGACGCAGAGCCGAAGCCTGAGCCCGATGTTGTTGTAGTTGGCTCGGTCAACAATCTGCGCCCCCTACCGTTTGTGCGGTGGCCGACAGATTACAAGTACGTTACTCAGAGCTTCGGGGTTAACCCTAAAAATTACGAGCGTTTTGAAATCCCAGCGCATAACGGGGTAGATATTCAGGCCCCTAATAACGCGGTGATTTATTCAGTTTTACCGGGCAGGGTCATTTACGCAGGTGATAGAAACACAAGTGGGAGACTGTCAGCATACGGTTATCACGTGCGCGTCCTGTCTGGCGATTATGTATTCATCTACGCTCATCTAAAAGGAAATTTCGCCGTCAGTGAGGGCGATGTGATCCAAGGGGGTCAAATGCTAGGTGTTAGTGGAAACGGCCGCGAGACACCGGCCGAAAACAGCACGGGGCCACATCTTCATTTTGAAATGCGGGCGGCAAACGGAAAAGGGCTGAACGGGTGGCCGTGGGGAATTTTGGACCCAAGCGACGAATTGAAGCTGATTTACCCCGACAGGCGGTTAAGCATCCCGTACGCGGCCGGTGTGCCAGGTGGAAATCAGCCGGTGAACGGTGGGCAGAAAATAGACCTGCTTGATTACATGCTGGGCGAAAACGGCCGTCAGTACATGATGCGCTACCCAAACGGGACACAAGAGCGGTATCGGTATGAAATTTATTCGGACCATTTTTACATTGTGAAAAATGCAGGCTGGGAACGGTATGCATTTGATAACCAATTCATATACCAAGACGTGGACACAACGCCAGATAATGACCGGATTTATTCGGTGCGCAGTGATAAGGCTAATCAAAAGCTAGCTGAAAAATGCCCTAGATATATGCATGTAAATCAACAGTGGGTTGGTGGCACACACACCGTGCAGTTTTACGAGAAAGGCAGTGGCAGAAAGTCAGCATTAAACAGCGGTTCAGGCGTGGACAACATTGCACAACTCAAACAGCGCGGGGCGTGGCAATCACCATACGGCCCA
>JBCCSO010000019.1:0-21834 GCA_039199965.1 Chloroflexota bacterium
AGGCTGATTGAGGATCATTTGGGTTACAGCTCAACGTGTGCAGAGCTAAACCAATCGATACAAAAAATGTAGAACGGTAGCTTGCTACTGTTTTAATCACTAGCAAGCTAGCGATCTACAAATCAAATTAGAAAAGAAGGATTGCGGTGGGTCATAAACGATTACCACCCCACTAATCGGGCAAGCTAACGCGTGCCTTAGGAGAATAACTATGAAAACACACGCAAGAGTCGTCATTATCGGCGGCGGAATGATGGGAGTCGGACTGCTGTACTACTTGGCTGAAATGGGCTGGGCAGATGATGCAGTTTTGGTTGAAAAAGGTGAGTTGACCTCTGGATCAACGTGGCATGCGGCCGGGCAGTGCCCCAGCTTCATCGCTGACTACAACATGGGCATGGTGCACCACACCGGTAACACCCTCTACCCGAAACTCGAAGAGATGACTGGGCAAGCGACCGGCTGGCACCAGTCAGGCGGTATCCGCTTTGCCTTGACCCAAGAAGACCTCGACTACTTCAAACTGGTACAGGGTACAGCGGCCAACATCGGCTACCGGATGGAGATCATCGGGCCAGATGAGATCAAGAAAATCAACCCGTTTGTGACAACCGAAGGGGTTTTGGCCGGAGCGTATACGCTTGATGATGGACACGTTGACCCTGCCAGCTGTTGTATGGCGATGGCAAAAGCGGCCCAAAACTTGGGAGCAACCATCTATCGTAACAACCGTGTTACCGGTGTTGAAGTTCAGCCAAACGGTGAGTTTTTGGTCAAAACTGAAAAAGGGGACATCACGTGCGAGCACTTGGTCAATGCGGCCGGATGTTACGCGGCCCGCGTCAGCGCATGGCTGGGGGTTGAAACCCAGTTCACCAACATGTTGCATCAGTACATCGTGACCGAAGAAATCCCAGAGTTTGCAGCACGTGACGTAGAACTACCCGTTATGCGTGACCCGTATCCAAGCGCATACTATCGCCAAGAGCAAAATGCTGGCTTGATCGGTATCTACGAAGGGAAACCAACCCTTGAAGCATGGCCCGGCGTTGGGCAAGCATGGGACAGCCAAAACGAGCTGTTTGCCCCTGACCTCGAGCGTATCTTCCCATGGATTGACCGGGTGATGGAGCGTATGCCGATCTTTGAAACGGTTGGTGTCCAACGGGTCATCAACGGGGCGATTTCGCACACTATCGACTCAAATCCTTTGGTAGGACCAGCTCCCGGAGTCAAGAACTTCTGGCTCTGCACCGGTTCATCAATCGGTATCGCACAAGGTGCGGGCTGTGGTAAATATTTGGCGCAGTGGATGATCGACGGCGCGGCCGAAATCAATATGATCGGCTTGGACCCACGTCGTTTTGGTGACTATGCAGACAAAGAGTTCACCGATGCGCGCGCACACCGCGAGTATTGGGACATGTACGTTCTGCTAAAACCAGGTGAATCACTTGAAGAAGGTCGCGAAAAACGGACGACCCCACTCTACGAAAAACTCAAAGCAAAAGGCGCTCAATTTATCGACACCTTCGGCTGGGAGCGGCCGCAGTGGTTCTCGTCAAACGGCGAAACTGAACACTACAGCTTCAAACGGAACAATGTGTTTGAACATGTTGGGAATGAAGTTAAAGCGGTCCGTAACGGGGTGGGGATTCTTGAACTCCCATCCTTCTCAAAATGGGACGTGAGCGGCCCAGATGCACACAGCTTCTTGGATCGGATCACAACCAACACGATGCCAAAAGAGGGTCGGATTAACCTGACCCACGCGCTTAACGACATCGGCCGGTATGAAACTGAATTCACGATCAGCCACTTCCCCGGCGGCCGGTATTACCTGCTGTCTGGTGCGACCGGTCAGCTCCGTGACACCGACTTGCTCAACTTCAGCAAAAAGGACGATGAGGACGTTACCATCACCGACATTACGATGGATTACAGCGTGCTCGTTTTGGCTGGCCCAAATGCCCGTAAGGTTCTGCAACAGTGTACGGATCAAGATCTGGACAACAAAGCGTTCCGCTGGTTGCGGGCTAAAGAGATCAAAGTTGGCGGCGTGGATGTCCGTGCGCTACGGGTTAACTACGTGGGTGAATTGGGATGGGAGTTGCATGTCCCGATGGCTGACGTGGTGACCGTGTATGATGCGCTATGGGCAGCCGGTGAGGCTCACAACATCGTTGACTTTGGCACCTACGCCATGAACAGCATGCGGATGGAAAAAGCGTACATGGGCTTTGGCGTTGAGATGACCAATGAGATCACCCCGAATGAAGGTGGCACGATGCGCTTCACCAAGCTCGACAAGGACTTTGTTGGGAAAGACGGCGTTCTGCGGGCGATGGATAGCAATCCACGCATCACGATCTGCTATGTTGAAGTAGATGTCCCGATGGGTGAAGAAAATTCGGCCGATGTGGCCGGTGGCGAACCATGTTTCAATGCTGAAACGGGTGAAGTGATCGGGCTCACGACCTCTGGTGGTTACGGGCACGCAGTAGGCAAGAGCTTGGCGTTTGCTTATGTCAGTCCTGAATTCGCTGAGCCTGGCAAGCAGTTTGAGATTGAGATTTTGGACGAGCGGCGTATGGCGACGGTTTTGGCTGAGCCTGCGTATGATGCGAGTGCTTCTCGTTCGCGGATGTAAGCGTTAATTCGCGGCAGTTAGAAGTATAAAGTAGAAAGTCCGGCCGACTGTGTGAATCGCAGTCGGCCGGTTTTGTTTACAAATTAGACCTTGCAAGAGGCTTCAGTTTTGATTTTCTACCATTGGAAACAAGTTTAAATCAATCACCGTCAGCCCGTATATGACATCTGAACGTGACGTCGGGTTAAAAGTACCTGAAAAATAGAGATAGTTATCAGCAACGGCTAAATCAAAACTACTACTGCCACCAATTGCACTGGTTTTGAGAAAACCAATTTTGGATGGATTGCTTGGATCTGAAACATCAATCACATAAATTCGATTTACATTCGCAATATAAATTCGGTTTTCGTGTTTAGCAATCTCCCAAGTCCACGCTTCCGTTTGATACGATCCAACTTCCTTTGGAGTCTCAGGGTCACTGATATCAAATATTTGCAAACTCTTTTCGAGTAGCAAATACGCATAATGGCCATCTAAGACAAGATTCTCTACGCGTTCGCCCATTTCGAGTACTTGAATTAATTGGGGGGTTGAAGGAGCTGAAATATCAAAAATCATCAAGCCATATAAGTCCTCATAATAGACTCCGGCCTCTCTTTTCGTGACACCATTCTCGATAACTTCTGCCTCATACTCAACGGGAATTGAATCTTTGTTTTTTACGGCGACGTATGCATATTGCCCATGAATAGCAAGTTTTGACATTTCCAATTCATTATCACTAGGCTGATAATTGCCAACTTCGGTCGGATCAGTTTTATTTGTTACATCAATTACCCGCAACCCGCTTTTCTTTGTGGAAACAAACAAATGATTTCCACTTAAAGCTATATCTTCCCAATTTATATTTGGAAAATCGCCAATAGAAAATTTAGTCACGAGCGAAACATCTGTAGGATCAGTAATATTTGCAATAATTAATCGGTCCGCAGACTCCTGCAAATAAGCATAATTTTGATCTAGTACCACGTTGTTAGTAATTAAGAAACATTCACCTTTCGGACATGTGTAAGTGCTCGAATCTAAACGGCTAACTGTAGAAATACTCTCAGGATCTGATATGTCAGCAACTACAAATCCATTTCGACCATCTGCTAAAAAGGCGTAATTATCTCTTAGCTGAAACTTCCAAGGACCTTTAATTTGCTCCAGCCCATTGATAAAACCAATTGGTTCTGGCTCAAAGGCGTTGGTAAAAATTTCTTGTTCAACGACTGAACAGCCAAAAATCAGGAGGCTTATAGCGGTGACAAAAAACCCAAATTTGAGTTTGATTTTCATAGATGATTCCATTTTGTTTGATTAGAGGTTCAACTCACTTTAAAAGCGGACAAACCTCTTAACAAGCACCTATGTGCATAAGCAAGCAGCAATATTGCGTTTGTTTATTTAGATAGTTCTTTCCCCTGCTTAGACAGGCTCTTCACTACACAATCTGATCAAACCTTGGCCTAACCCTCATAATCCTCATCAGGCTTTTCAGCCAGCGTCCGTTCCGGCCGGCCATCTTCCCCGGCCGGATCATAATCCAACCGATCATATGGCTCAGGTTCAACGTTAGGCACTTTCGCCAAGACTGCCTCAAACTTTTCCCGACTTCCCTTTGCGGCCATATTCTCAATATAAAGCCTGCCCAATTTTTCTCGAACCATCCATTCAACCAATTGGTCAATTGAAATATTGTCTTCGGCCGAAATTTGTTTGAGTTGGGCGACTTCCCTTTCTGAAAGCTCAATTTTTAGGTCTATCATCATTTGTTTGCTCCTTGGCTAAACTGAAATTACCTCATTTGCGAATATAAAACAAAAACGGCGCAGGTTTGGTAGGGGTTAGGCATTCACATGACAAGTCTGCATTCGAAAACAATCTACTGTGAATGTCTCACCCCGAAATGGAAACAATTTGTTTCTTCGAAAACGAATTTGCGCGCATGGGGCGAGACATTCGCACCAACTTGGTTGCAATTGAAAGTTGGCTCAACACGAATGCCTAGCCCCTCCCCCATATTCTTTCTAGCCCGAAACATCAAGCGAGCAGACTTTTTCATCATACAGACGCAGGCTTTTAACACCAAACCGTCATGCGGCTTGATTGGTTGTGGCTCTCCAATCTCATCAATCACAAAGCTAAGCTCAACGAGGTCACAAAATTTATGAGGCTCCATCTGCATCTCTTCAATATCCCGTATAATCAGATCAAATGAGTCAAGAACAACCAAACAATCCGCTTCACGGCATCAAGCTTGAGCAAATAGTGACAGAACTGGCCGATTATTTTGGCTGGGATGAGCTCGGCCGACGTATAAATATTCGCTGTTTTAAATATGACCCATCTGTTAAATCGAGTCTCAAGTTTCTCCGTCGCACTCCTTGGGCTAGAACAAAAGTGGAGGCTTTATATCTTGCAAACCTGCCAAAAATTCGGACGAATAATAGATCCGAATAGCCTATGTCAGCTCAATTGATGCTCCGCAGCTCCAGCAAGGTCGTCGCAACCTGATCCGGTCTGCCTACGGCCGCTACGGCCATTATTACGTTAGGCATAGCTCTCCCCAAATCAAATATCTGATCAAACCCCGGCCGACTGTGTGATGCACCGTCGGCCGGAGGGTGTTTACCTACACCATACCATGTTTTAATTTGCTACAGAGGGGCCACTTCCACTGATACATCAGCATCCGGTCCAACATCCTGCGTCAACAGATCTTTTAGATTTACACTGTCCAAGTTCAATTTGGAAAAGCCCTCTCCAACTTCAACAATTGCACGTGCCTTAACCATTTTAGCCAGCCACTTTTTATTCCTTTTAGGCAATAAACCGGCCTTAGCCAGAGCCCACTGTATAGCCTTGTAATCTGAATTTGTGGGTGGATCAGGATCAAATTGATTGTCTTTTATTAGGTTCAGCAGAAAGGCAATTGCATGGCCAATTCCCCGCGCAACCAGAACTGTAATAGTTACAACGATCAAGGGACTAAGTGTTGCAGTCACGAGAAAACCGAAAAGTGCCTCCAGTAGACCTCTATTTCCACCCACAGCACCAGCACCAAATGCTAGCGCAAGCCATGAACCATAGAGCATCAACGCAATCGCATTAGGGAGCACAAGTGAAATGCTGACAACCCATCCGATAATTCTTGTCCAATAGTATCGTTTCCAATGAATTGCAGATTGGACAAGATCGTCATTTGTTAACCATGCTGCGTCAAGTTTGCCTAAATGGAATGTTTCTTTATCTGTCTTTTTGAGAGACTGAAAAATAAACCTCAAGTAGTCCAAGTCTTTTTCATCTAAATCCACTAAACTCACTCGTATATTATTGCTTGATGTTCGATTCATACTTTCTCCTGAATCTATATCCTGAATTTTAAGTATATTTTGTTGCTAGAATGTATCAGCCTTTGGGACATTTGCATCATTCTCAACTTAAAGCCCGACCGATTGTGTGATTTACAGTCAGCGAATTTTGCTATACTCTAGGAGCTGCATGAGCCGAATTATTAGTCATTTAATTTAACCTAACTTAGCCAGAAGGAGTTTTCTGAATGGATTCACTTACTGTTGTTATGGGGGTGGTTGTTATTTTGTACGGAGCGTTTATGCTCTATACGCGATTCACAAATCCCACAAAGCTGGGGAAATTGGAGGCGATGCAGGCCCGCTGGGGGGAAGCAGCCGGTGGAACACTTCATCTTATTGCTTATGACATTGTGCCTACTTTGGTAGGGGTCGCTATTTTATTTGCAGGCTTGAGTGGAGTGTCTATTATGGAATTTTTGGCAGCCTAATCTTTAGCCTTATAGTTCAGAAATTTAACAATCGGCCGACTGTGTGATTCGCATTCGGCCGGTTTTTATGGAATATCTTGACCAAACCAATCCCTCGATTGATGGAAAATCCTCGAAAGATAAATCATATCGTCGGAGATAAAATAGATCGCAATATGCTGGCCGATCAAAAAGCCACGATGAATGTTTGAAATATCATCTCTGACTCTACCGATATGCGGATTATTCTGTAGCAACTCAAGCCCATGCTCAAGTTTAGAGAGATAAGTGCGGGCGTAATCTTCTCCCCAATTTTCGTGCGAATATTCTAGAATCGCCAGTATGTCTTGCTCCGCTTCGGGCGATAGAATCAATCTGTAGGTCATCGTGGCAGAACATCCGGCCGGTCTGTTGGTCTCCCTTTCGCGACATTTTCTTGCGCTATTTGATTCAGACGATTTAAATAGCCATGGCTGTATTCAATCCCCTCACCGTTGAGCAGTTGTGTGTCACCCACATTAATCCCATTATAAAAATTGGCTCTCAACGCCTCTTTTTCTTGAGCCAGCATATGGTTGCGAATCAGCTCCCGAATAAATTCTGAGGCGGAACTATAGATTCCGCTTTCGACCTGGCTTTGGGTATAGGCTTCTAATTTTTCTGGTAATTTTAAGTGCATGTATTAAAACCCCATTTTTATGTATCAATCATGTATGCAAAATATACATACTGCATGGCCAAATGTCAATATTTAGCGATGGCATCATTCGGCTGAAGCCTCGTAGTCCTCATCATGCTTGTCAGCCAGCGTCCGTTCCGGCCGTTCATCTTCCCCGGCCGGGTCATAATCTAACCGGTCATGCGGTTCAGGTTCTACATTCGGGACTTTGGCTAAAACAGCACGCATTTTTTCTCTGGCCACTTGAAGATCATCATCCAATCAATCATACGGCTCGGGCTCAATGTCAAGTGCCTTTGCCAGAACTGCCTCAAACTTTTCTCGACTTTCCCTAGCGGCCCTCATCTCCAAATAATGCCTACCTAATTTTTCCCGCACCATCCATTCAACCAATTGGTCAATGGAAATATTTTCTTCGGCCGAAATTTGTTTGAGTTGGTCGGCTTCCTTTTCTGAAAGCTCAATTTTTAGGTCTATCATCACTTGTTTGCTCCTTGGTTAAATGTAAATTACCTCAGATACCAGAGGATAACAAAATCTGACATCAGTGCAGTAGGGGCTAGGCGTTCGAATGAATAATCTACATAATGGTAAATGATACAGCGAATGTCTCGCCCCATGATAAGAAAACATGTTTGCAATGGGTGTGTTTTTTATATGACACACCGGGGCGAGACATTCGCACCAACATGATTGCAATTGAAAGGCGGTTCAATGCGAACGCCTAGCCCCTACTGATCCCACATGACCTAAACGCACCAGTTATTTCCCAGCAACAGACGTCGATGTTGAGCTAAGCCATAACGCTATGCTGGTTCTTCTTAAAAGACGAAATCGTGTGCTCCACAAAAGCAGTAGCTGACGGTTTCGCATTGCTGCCAGCAGTAATCACCGCATGGACCTCAACGGACCCCATATCCCAATCTGGCAGGAGTCGGATGAGGTCACCATTTTCAATCTCTGCCCTACAGCCTAGCAGTGACGTTGAGATTATGCCTATTCCCTCAAGAGCCGCACTCGTGGAAGCCTCGTTGACCGTGACCATCAGCTGCCGCTCAGGTTGAACAATAATTTCATCCCCTTCCTTTTTGAAACGCCAGCCTGTTGAGCCTGTGCTTGAAGGGCCAAGGATTACCCGGTGCATAGCGAGATCAGAAGGAGTTTCTGGTACACCAGCTTGCTCGAGATAAGCAGGAGAGGCTGCAAGAAGGCGCGGAGCTTCTGCCAGTTTGTGAGAAATCATCGTGGAGTTGCTGAGTGGGCCAACACGCAGGGCCACATCAATCGACTGGTCAATTAGATCCTGAAAGGAATCCGTTAAAACTAAATCAAGCTGCAAATTTGGGTTTTCTAATAGAAATTCGGGGAGATGTGGCATCAATTCACGCGTTGCAAAGCTGGTTGCGCTACCCACTCGCAGCCGGCCGCGCAGCGTCCCATCCCCGCGCACCAAGTGATTGGCTTCTTCTAAAGCTGCAAGCAGAGGCTCTATTCTCTCAAGATACTCTGCGCCCGCCTCTGTCAAATTAACTGCGTGCGTACTTCTGACGAACAAAGCGGCTCCCAATTCTTTTTCAAGGTTTGATATGAGCCTTGATACAGACGGTTGGGATAAGCCAATCTCCTGACCCGCGGCCGTGAAGCTTCCTGTTCTGGATACTGTGCAAAATAATTGTAGTGTGGATATTCGATCGCTCATTTGTTTTCTGAATAACTATTACTCTTTTTTGGGTGCTACCAATTATAAATCAAATAAGCAATAATAAAAACATGGCTGATCAATCAGCTAGAACAGATGAGACTTCGACTCATTTGAACCTGAGAAGAAAAACCAAATTATCTCTAATCAGGAAATTTAAACTCAGAAAACAGTAGATTTATATCAAGGAAAACAGAATGAATATCTTAAACAGCACAGTACTCGTGACAGGCGCAAATCGTGGAATTGGTTTAGCCTTAGTTGAAAAATTTTTGGAAGCTGGAGCAGCCAAAGTATATGCAACTTATCGCTCCGAAAGTAACCGTGAAGGTCTTGATGAGTTAGGAGATCGAGTTATTCCCATTCACTTAGACCTAAGCGATAAGGAAACGATTGCTCAGCTTGCGCAAAAGATCCCCTCGCTCAATATCCTTGTCAACAATGCAGGAATATTTACTGGCGGGAATTTGCTAGAAGACACAGAAGAACAACTGCGTAATGACCTTGAGACGAACTTTTTTGGAACGCTTGCGGTCACAAAAACACTGTTACCGGCACTCCAAAAAGAAGATTCGGCCGCAATCGTGAATGTGTCTAGTATTGCGGCGCTCGCAGCGATGCCCAGCTTTGGTGGGTACTCAGCATCAAAGGCGGCTGTTCATTCATTGACTCAGTCTCTACGCGGCAAGTTGAATGCCGATTCTATTTCGGTCCATGGTGTTTACCCCGGCCCGGTAGAAACCCGTATGACAGAAGGATCGGGCATGGAAACAACACCCACTTCTGTGGTTGCAGAGAATATTCTGAATGGCATTAAGAACGGTGTCGAGGAGATCTTTCCAGATGCGATGTCTGAGCAAACAGGACCACTTTTCCTAAGCTCACCCAAAATGCTGGAGCAAACATTTGCTCCATTTTAACCTCTAGCAAGGTCTTTGGAACTTGCGTCGGCTGACTAGAAGCTTCTAGTCGGCCGACGTTGCTTACTCAAAACAAAAGTCTAATTCCGCCCGGCCATCACCCCACCGTCAATATCCCAGACAGCTCCTGTCACCCATGAAGAATCGTTGATCAGCAGAAAATCAATCGTAGCAGCAACATCTGCAGAGCGCCCTACCCGGCCGATCGGGTGAAATTCATTAAATCCCTGAAGCGTCTCCTCAATTTGATCTTCTTCAATAAAAGATTTGTAGATAGATGTCACAACCACGGCCGGAGAAACGCCATTTACCCGGATGTTGTACTCAGCAAGCTCCATCGCTAGGTGCTGAACCATCGCGTGCTGCCCCGCTTTTGCCATCGAATAGGAGCTTGAGGGTGTGGCTTTAATTGCCTGCTTCGCCCACATCGACCCGATGTTCACAATCGATCCCCCACCGTGTTGTTTCATGTTTTCAGCGATGGCTTGGGTAATAAAGAAAAACGCTTCATTCAAATCCATATAAACATGATAGTCTTCTCTGGTCTGTTCTAGATAAGGCTTAGGGGCAAAATACCCGGCCGCATTCACCAGTGCACTGATGTGCCTCGTTTCTTGATTAATATTACTGATCAACTGATCGATTTGTTTTTCATCATACAAATCGACAGCGATTGTTTCTACACTAGCATCTCCAAATTTTGACAATTCTGCTTTTGCCTCAGCCAACGATTTTTCCCCTCTTGCAACCAGCGTAACCCCCTCTCCACGTGATACCAACCGTTTTGCAGTTTCAAAGCCCATCCCTTTTGAGCCACCAATAATATAACTTGTGTTCATTTTACCCGTCCTTGTTTTTCAATATATTTTATCTACCTATCGATAGGTAGATAAAATATATTCCAACTCGACAGGGGTGTCAAGAGTCTATAAGATAGGCGAATATGAGCGATACAAAAACGCAGATTATTCAAATTGCGGAGCAGCTTGTCCGATCTGGTGGCTACAACGGTTTCAGCTTTCGCGAAATAGCCGCTGAAATTGGAATCAGAAGTGCATCTGTCCACTACCATTTCCCTTCAAAGGAAGATTTGGCATTAGCGGTTGCAAATCGATACAAGCAAAATTTCTTTGAGGCACTTGGTGATCCGGCTCCAGATGGCGGAAACACAAAATCACAGCTGGCACACTATGGACAAGTGTTTCAAGATTCATTTAAAGCCTCCCGCAGTGCCTGTTTATGCGGTATGCTCTCCAATGAAATCGCACTTTTACCGGCCGTGGTCAAGCAGGTGCTTGTGTCTTTTATTGATGAAAACCTGAAGTGGCTACAGCAGGCGATTACATACGGCGCTTCTGATGCTGACTCAGCAAAAGTAAAGCAGCAGGCGCAGCTGGTCTATGCAGCTTTAGAGGGAGCAATGAGCGTTTCTGCGCTCATGCAGAGTGACGAATGGCTGCAATCTGTATCTAACCTTGTTGCAGAAATTGTGACCCCTGATTGACAAGAAGTCTCTAAAATTGGAGCTTTTTTGGAAAGGAAGCCGTTACCCCCTTCTCCCATATGCACACTGTGCCATCTATACGTAAAACCGGCCGACTTTGTGCGAAGAGCCACCCCATCAATCTGATAATAATCGACTACATATCAACCAAGTGGTTGATAGAGAATCATCCAAAAATCTATTTGGATTGATGCCAACGGATGATTACACCGAACGCACTTCATTTTATGATTCCATCAACAAATTAACTTGAACTAACGTTTGGCAACGAGACAAGTGACCAGCCAAACTTTAAACAATAGGAGACATAAAGTGAACAACAAATTAATGCGTTCAGCAAACGGACAGTTAGCAGGTGTAGCGGCCGGGTTGGCCAAATATTTTGATATCGATGTCACCATAGTGCGCTTGTTATTCGTTCTTTTCACCCTTCTGGGTGGCCCCGGCATTCTCGTTTACATCATCATGGCGATCGTGATGCCAGAAGAAGGAAAATTCTACGATAGCGATGTGGTTGTAGAAAAAGAACCAATGGCTGCATAACACAAACGCTGGACAATCTTTATCGGGCTGGTTGATTACACTGTAATGAATCAGCCCGTTTTGGTTTTCTTGATTTAACCGGTCTGCCTCATAAAGCCTAACAATATTTTTCACGTATCAATACAGAGCCTGCCCATCCTGCGTGAACAGCCCATAAAGGGATAGTACTAACCTGAGACCATCACCTGTAGATGCCTGCATGCACTGCGGATTCTAGGATTTATTTCCCCTATATCCATCTTGGGCGGCATGTTAATCTGCCTTGGCTGTCCTTCAAAAGATAGTTGATATTTACTCCCGTTACCAATCGTTTAGCTGATGTCATCACATAATTACCAAAACGATTCAGAAATCCTATGCAAGCAATAACACGTTTAACCATCATTTCTATTTTTCTGTCACTACTGTTGAGCTGTGGCTCACCACAAGAATTACCCCAATCGAACGATGAATCTCCTGATCAGCACACAGAGACATCTCATGTATCTGAAGATGAAAATACTGAAGATGCATCAGTCGTTTCATCTTCAGATGACGCAGTTCGAATCGGTGCTCTCGTTGCGCTAGATGGTGTCTTTGAGGGACCCGGTGGAGACGGTGTACGCGGTATCGAAATGGCGATAGCAGAGTTCGGTGGTGAAGTTGCGGGGAAGCCAATTGAGCTTGTCCTACAAAGGACAAACGCATCCTACGATTTGGCTTACTCTTCGGCCGAAAAGTTGATCGAACAAGATCAAGTCGATTTCATTATCGGGCCACTGTCTGGAGATGAAGGACTGGCAGTAAAAGAGTATGCCAAAACTCAGCCTAATTATACCTTCATTAATGGAACATCTGCAGCACAAGACATGACGCTGCGTGATCCATCTGCCAACGTTTTCCGCTTCAGTACAGACGGTGTCCAGTGGATGGCCGGGTTAGGCAACTACGTCTACAACGAGCAAAAATACGAGCGCATCGTCACCATCGGAGAAGACTATTCGTTTATTCACGGCCAAGTAGGTGGCTTCCTAGTTGAGTACTGTGAAGCTGGTGGAAGTGTTGAAGAACAGTTCTGGGTCCCCTTGGGTACCAAAAATTACAGCGCGGTTGTATCTGCAATCCCGGCCGACATTGACGCCATCTATGTTGGACTAGGCGGCACTGACGCAGTTGACTTCCTGCGCCAGTACAAGCGCTTCGGAGGCACTGCTCCTCTGATTGGATCTACCGTTACCCTCGACCAATCGATTCTCAGTGAGGCATCTGTTCAGGAGTTTGTTCTGGGTGCAGCATCAGCCGGGCCAACGGCTGACGACAATCAAGATCCAGCTTGGATATCTTTTGTAGAAACCTATCGGACAACTTACCCCGATGGCTTTGACACTCCATCACTTTTTGCGTGGGGCTATTATGTCAACACAAAAGCCGCTCTCATAGCGCTTGAAAACGTAGATGCTGACTTATCTGATGATCAGCAAGCGTTCCAAAGCGCTTTAGCTGAGATCTCAATTGAGTCACCTACTGGCACTATTTCTCTAGATATGAATCGCCACGCCGTCGGCACCAACTACCTAACTGTTGTGGCGGCCGATGAGAACGGGCAACTGTTTAGAAAGCTCGTAAAGGCCACACCAAACGTAAACCAAACCCTCAATCTTCCTCGAGATGAGTACCTAGCACTTGGAGAATTTAGCGGTACCTATGAAGGATGTGATCAATTCATGCAGAAAGCTGCAAATTAAGCAAGGTTTTATTCGAGCTCAGAGTAGATTTTACTCTCTAACACAACCACACCTGACTCGTAACCTCAACTTCAACAGGCTCACACCATATCAGTAAATGCTGAGCCTGTTGAAAATGTCATCCCACAACAAAATCTCTAAGATGACATTTCAAAATATAGACGTAGGTAGTTCAAGCATTGTGCAAACCTGACGTACCTGATGAGCGCAATAAGTACATCAAGAAGAAAATAGATGATAAAAAAATCTGATGATCAAGGCTTGTTTTCAAAATTTAGATCCAGTCTTCGGACATGGCTCACAGCCTATATTCTTCTAATTGCGCTCATTCCAGCGCTTGCTGTCAGCATATCAAACTTCATCATTGCTCAGCGTAATCTAAACCAGCAAGCGGCTTTGCGTACAGCGCAGAACTTTGAACGTGTAGAGATTATCACGGAAAAGTTCTTGGCTCAATTTCCTGAAGATATTCTGGTCTTACGCGATACCTTCCCTGTTCAGGCGATATTTCGATCTGTTGAAAATGGGGGTGTTGACCCAGCTAGTCAAGACTCATACGGCACATGGGTTAGCCGATTAACTCAGACGTTTACTAGTCTTGTTGCTGTTAAACCAGAATATCAGCAGATTCGACTGCTTGATGAAAATGGAGCCGAGATAGCTCGCGTAGACTTTTACGATGATCAAATCTTAATTCCATGGGAAGAAGAGCTCATCAATTCTGGACAAACCGATTATTTCCAAGAAACCAAAGAACTTTCACAGGGTCAAATTCATATTTCGTCTATCCAGATAAACGATGAGTATCCAGACATTTCGCAATTGGCAGAGCCAATCATGCGTTACAGCACACCGGTTTACAACAATCGAGGTGAGTTTAAAGGTGTAATAACCACTAGCACTTATGCCTCACAAATCGTAGGTCGATTGCGAATCAATGAGCGCAGCAGCACTACAAATAGTGCTGGATACATCTTCGCCAATTCGGATGGCTCATATATTTATGATTTAAGCAATTCAGATGAGTTTCCAATTCTCGATAGTGGCCAGAAAAACATCTTCAATGAAGTTAGCAGTTTGGCACAAAATTTGAATGGTGAAAATAGCAGCACACTGGTATCTGAAGAAATTGTAGAAGATCAAGCTGCTGTTTCTAGCCAGATTACTCAAAGGCTAGATCTTTTTACTGGCCTTTCCCAAAGGGAAAAAAATATCTTCTATTTTGATCGTAGTACATCTGAGTACGTGGCCTTGCAGCAGATTCATTTTGATGGCTCACAGCCCGATCGACACTTTAAACTTTTGTACACGGTGCCCCAAAACGAAATTTTAGGCATTACACTGTACACCAGATTGATACCCTATCTCCTGTTTGGATTCCTTGTCGCAGCCATTGCAACTTTTTCGGGTTTTGCATTAGCAAGAAATATTTCAAAACCCATTTTAGCCATAAGTCGAGCCGCTACAAGTTTAGCGGAAATGAGCATAGACAAAGACATGCAACGCCTTTCTCAGACTTTGCTAGAAGTAGATCGAGATGACGAAATCGGGAATCTAGAGGTTTCATTTAATCAGATGGCCGAAATACTGAGCTCTGTCTATGTCGACCTAGAACAGCGGATTGAAGAGCAAAATCGCGTTCTAGGCATGTTGACTATTTCCGGCCAGATGTCAGAAAGAATCACCACAATCCTCGATGAGAAAGAGCTTCTGGATACGGCCCTTGCAACACTCAAAGAACAGTTCAATCTTTACCATGTAGCCATTCTTCTGCTAGATGAAGATCAAAGGAAACTAAATTTCGCATTTGGCTCTGATGAACAGTCCCAGCGGTTAATTGAATCACGTGAGTCGATAGCACTCGATCATCCCAGCAGCTTAGTAGCCCGCGCAGCACAACAGCGCCAAGTGGTTCTCGTCAACGATGTTTCACTAGAGCCCAAATTCTTGGCTCATCCGCAGATCACCAAAACCAAATCAGAGCTCTCTATTCCGCTGATGGTTCACAACGAGCTGCTTGGGGTCCTTGATATTCAAGAGAATGAAAAGAATCGTTTTGAAGACAATGACGTTTCACTATTTGTTTCCATCGGCCGGCAGCTTGCTATCGCGATTGATAATGCCAAGCTCTTTGACAATTTCCAAAAATCTAGAGAGCAGCTTACGGTAGCGCTTGACAACGCTGTACAGTCAGACAAAGCAAAAGATGAGTTTGTTGCGCGCGTTAGCCATGAGTTGCGAACCCCGTTAGGTGTAATTTTAGGTAACGCCGAAATGATTCAAGATGAAATGTATGGTGATATTAACGAAGATCAGTTTGAAAGATTAGATGACATTATCGACAGTTCAGCCCACCTGACGGAGCTGGTGAATCAGCTTCTCGACAGTTCAAAACTAGACTCTGGCAAGATCGAACCCAGATACCAAAAATTTGACTTGTATGAACTGTCTCACGTGGTTCAAAAACAGATGAAATCACTGGCCAAGCAAAAACAGATTGATTTGAACCTTAATTATGATGAATCACTACCAGATGAGATAACCAGCGATCCCCTACTAATACGTCAAATGATTATTAATCTAGTTGGCAATGCCATAAAGTTCACAGAAGTTGGCGACATATCGATCAATCTATTACGCAAAGATCATGAAAATTTTTCAATAATAGTCACAGACAGTGGCATTGGAATTCCTGCTAAATATCAGCAAACAGTTTTTGAACCATTCCGCCAAGTAGACGGTTCAAAAACCAGAAATCAAGGTGGAACTGGTCTAGGGCTAAGTATTACCAAGCGTATGGCAGAAATTCTAGGCGGAACAATAGAGCTAAAGAGCAAGGAAGGGGTTGGGAGTCAGTTTACCATCACCTTACCTTTCAAGAAGACAGATTCATCAGCTCTACAACCTGTCAAAAAACAAAGCGGGCTTTTGCCAGAATTTGAACAGGGGTCTGAGCTAGAACCCATTGTGATCTCTGATAAAAAAGGGCTGAAATAAGTTAAAACGAGGCAACACACACCATCTGTCATGGCCGATCATCATAAAAAGTTAAGCTAGATGTTCGGGAGACAAGGAAAACAAACATGATTCATGAAGTAAACGAACCACTGGCATTTATAATGGAAGACGATCCAAAGTTGGCGTTCATTTTTGAAAAATGCGTCAAAACAAGTGGCTTTAGAACAATTGTAGCTGCAGACGGCGGGGAAGCGGTCGAGTTAATGGAGACCTATACACCAGATCTCTTTGTGCTTGATCTGCATGTACCTGTCTATTCTGGCGATCAAATTCTAGAGATGATTAAGGCAAACCCTCGCTTTGACCATGCGAAAATTATTTTGGCAACGGCCGATGCGCGCATGGCAGAGCTTCTGCGCCCTGAAGTTCACTATGTGCTTGATAAGCCAATTAGCTCTCGCCAGCTAAAACGCCTGATGGAGCGTTTGGTAGAGCAAGTAAGCAAGCCAGTTTAGGTAGTAAAAGCATTTTTCGTGTAAATTATTCCATTGTCTACAGGTAGAGCAATGCCACATTACAGATGGCATCGCTCTATTTGGGCCGTTTTCAAAAAATAATCGTCCGGGAAAGGGTTTTGAAAACGGCTGCTGGGCGATTTCAAAACGCACAAAATGGATGATTCAATTTTGTATATCGCCTTACTTAAACTGTTGGTTCTTTAGAATCTCGTGGAATAACAGGTAAAGATAGAGGTTGCCTAACGGAGGGGAATGTCTGCGACATCCTGTCAACTTCTTTAATTCTGAAAATCTAATATTTTTTGGCTCACACCTTTGCAAGATCGCTTAGTTTTCTTTCTGAACGCAAAGCAATCACAATGGTTCCCATAGATCCGATCACCAGCAAAATTAGTTGAAGAACTCCACTCATATCTAACAAAAACAGTCGGCTCGAGGGGCTGACAACGGTATTTTCCAATGAGGCCCATTTGTGTACCTCTGCCTCGATAAATCCATCACTGGTCACCAATTCAAGAAAATCGCGACGGCTACGGTACCGTACGATTGTGGCAGCCTCAAAAAATTCAGCATCTTCGTCTAAGGTATTCACAATTGATTCAATTTTTTGTGTTGCAAAAAACGGATAGCTACCCCGTCTAATCAAAGCGGCGGCTACAAACTGATTGTAGAGGGCGGCCGCCTCTGCCCCTGTTTTAATCTCTGGATACAAGCCATCGGGATAGTTAGCCTCCTCGCTGAAATTATTCAAAATAAACATATAAAAAGATTGTCCATCATCCGTTTCAAAAAAGCGCACCAGCTCCGGCGTGATGGTGCCGTTCACCCCATCACCCATTTCCATTTTTGCCAAATTCGACTCAATTTCGTGACTCGTCAATGGCCCCCGAAGTGGCGTATGCCATAGATAAAAAACAGCGTAAATCAAGGTTAAAGTTAGCCATAAATACAATAGTGATCTCTTCATTTTGCTTCTCCTATTTTGATTAGTTAGCTGTTTTCAGTAAGCTTCTGAACAGCGGCCGCAAAGCCCATCTGTATAGACCAAACAGCAAGATTACAACGCCCCCAATCACCAAAGCAAAGAACCACCAGTAGATTTGAAGAAGAGTTTGTATCGCTCTGCCAGCCCCGACCGCAGCTGCGCTATACCCCTCAGGCAAGTCTAAAACACCCACCTCAGCCGCATATGCATCATATTCACCGACCAAGTCCTGATATATGTCTGGATGAGTCAGTGTCAGATCATAAGTCTCACCGGGATCGGCCGAAATATTGTACAAACGCCATTCTGCGTCCCCCCAAGGTGGTTGATTGCGCGTTATCTTCCAGTTCCCTTTATACAGTGCTGCATTCCCAGAAACCTCCATACCAATTACATCATCTTCACCATAGATCTCAGCCAATTCCCCATGAAGCAACGGTCTCAAACTACGGCCGGTCATCTCTTGAGGTTTATATGAAACACCAGCGAGATCCAACATGGTGGGGGTGATGTCTGTGATAAAGCTAATGGCATCTGTCATTGCACCCGCTTCAATGCCGGGACCGGTGATAATTAACGGGACACGAATTCCCCCTTCCGATGCGTATGATTTGAACAAGCTGGTTGGCGAAGCCGATGCGATGGCCCACTCCGGCCCGATTTCGTTGTAGCTCCCTCGTTCCCCCATAGTCTCAAAATTATAAGTATAGCCCGTCAAACTAGCCCATGTTCTATACAGTCCCGAATCCCAGTTGGCACCACCTTCCGGCCCGTTATCTGAAGCGATGATAAATATAGTATTTGCATACTCCCCAGTCTCTTTAAGATGGGAAATTAAACGGCCGAAGTGATAATCCATCGCTTCAAGCATGCCTGCATACGACGCCATCTTCTTGACGGCAAACGTCTGCTCTGCGGCCGTCAGGTCATCCCATGCTCTAAGCGTCTTGGGAAACTCCGCTAGGGGGGCGTTTTGAGGGATTAAGCCTAAAGATTGAGCACGTTTCCAGCGTTCATGGTGCAGCGTTTCCCAGCCATCTTGATAGGTATCGATATACTTTTCAGTAAACTCTGGTGGCACTTGAATCGGCCGTTGTACAGCTAAAAACCCAACGTACGCAAAAAACGGATCATTTGAGCCAGCCTCTTGATCAATATAAGCAATCATTTTGTCGACCAAGTCTTCAGAAGAGTAAAAATCATCCGGAATCGATGTCGGCTCACCGTCTTCATACCACTGCGTACTTTCAAAGATCGGTGAATGCGGTCTTTCTGTGTAATGGTCGCCTCCAAAAGCGTCCAGCACAAACGAATGGTCAAAGCCGTGGCTGTTGGGTAAATCCCCTTCGCCATGGCCCAAGTGCCATTTACCTGTCATATACGTCCTATAACCGGCGTCATCTAAGCGTTCAGCCACTGTGGTAACACCGGGCTGAAGATTTCCGGTATATCCAGGCTGACCCAGATGCTCCTCTGGCATGATTTCTGGAATAGTAGCCATGCCTGTCAGGTGATTATCAAGGCCGGTCAGCAGCATCGCACGGGACGGAGCACACAGCGGAGAGGCATGAAAATTAGAGAATATCATTCCCTGCTCAGCAATAGCATCTATGTTAGGTGTCTGTGCTTCGCCGCCAAATGCTCCCAAGTCAGTAAATGACGCGTCATCTACTAATATCAAAACAATATTGGGTGCCTCACTTTGCTGATTGGATTGAGCAACGGCCGGTCCAGCCGATGCCAAGGTGGTTGACAAGATCAGCGCGCTCAGCACTTTTTTCATGTGTGAAAGGATTTTCTTAAAGAGGAAAATTTTGAGTTTCATGGCAAACTTAATTTAATTTCGAGGGGGTAATTGTGAATACAATTATTTATTTGACACGTCAAACAATTTGGCAAAAAGAATAACTGAATATATTTGACGCGTCAAATAATTGACCAATCCGAAATGGTCCTTCAGCAAAAGGAGAGTAGAATAAGCATCATTAATCAATGGAAATTGGAAGGTCAGAACACAAATTTTGCAAGATCCAGAAGAATTTACCCTCCTCCTAAAAGCAGCTTACCGCGAGAATGAGCGCCGCGTATTGGAACAGCTTCAGCTCCTTGATATCACCCCCGCACATGGAGAGGTTTTGCGGGTCTTGAACAAAACCGGGCCCCTCTCGCTGGGTGAGCTGGGCGAATATCTGATCGTGGATACCGGTCATCCATCCCGCTTGGTAGACCGGATGGTTAAATTGGGGTATCTAAACCGACAACCGGCCCCAGGGGATCGAAGACGCATAGAGATATCTTTAACTGATCTTGGCATAGCCAAGGTTGAACAAATTCAGCAAATGCGGAAGAAATTGATCGAAAATGCGGCTCCGTTTCTTGAGCAGAATAGTTTAGAGCCAGTTAAAGTCCTCATGCGCAATTTTTTAGCTGGTAGCCACTGGTTAAAAAAAATCGAACGAAGGTTAGAGCTCAACCAATCATCAAATTTTAGTGATAAATAAGAACATCGTCCTTTTTTAAAGCCGGGTAAGCATTATTTATTCATGCAGCAAACCATCAAATATTGATTTTCTGTATCTGCCACTATCGTTAAAATAGAATTACCCGAGGTTAAAAAGTAGATGCACGACCAGCCATCTTTATTTTAACTGCTGCTGTGGACTCTACTTTAATAGAATGTTCTAATTCACCAGCCAACAAGAAAATTTTAAAAATAATGCGTTTTCTCTTTATGAAACCATTAGGTTTTGAAAACCTAATGGTTTTTTTGCGCATATTCTTGACTTGAGCTCTGACTCCTAAATGTGAGCAATGTATGGATTTACCTACGATCCGCTAATCCCCACACAGTTTTACAATCATTCATAGCCTGACAAGATTGAGTGATATAAAATACACAGTGATACAAAGTATCAATAAGGCTCTGCAAAAACATCTCAATTATTCAGAGCTAAAACTTTAAATATTTCAAAGAAGAAGAGGTATTAGGACTAAATGAAGAGGACACACAATTTATCAGCAGTCTTTTTATTCATGATTGCTCTTGCAATCATGGTGAGCTGCGCCGGTTCAGAACCAGTAGTTGAAACTGTTGAGGTCACGGTAGAAACCGTTCGAGAAGTTGAGGTTACGGTTGAAGTTGAAACGATCAAAGAGGTTGAGGTCGAAGTCGAAAGAGAAGTGGAGGTTGTAGTTACCGCAACCCCAGAGATGGAAGACAGCTCAGAAGAGATGGCGGAAACGGGCTCTTCTGATAAAAGCCTTACCGTCAACGTTGTATTCTGGCCAGATTCCGGTATGGCGATTGAGTCAGATAGCGGTGCTGTTATGACCTCTTGGGGTATGGCAGAGGGTCTCATCCGCGTTAATTTTGAAGGGCAAATGGAAGGCGTGTTGGCTACAGCATGGGAACAACGTGATGAGCTAACGTGGGCATTTACCCTGCGTGAAGGGGTTACCTTCCACAATGGAGAAACATTCAACGCCGATTCCGTCGTAACCGCTTATAGCTATCTGCTTCAAGCTGATTCACCACCAAGAGGATTTGAACCAGAAAACATCACTGCAATTGAGGCTGAAAGTGAAAACGTTGTTTTGATCTCAACTGTCGAGCCAGACTTCTTGATGCCAAATCGGATTAGCGGCCCCAACTTTGCAATTTTGGCCCCGGCCGCTTATGCAAGTTCACCACCTGAAGTTATGGGAACAGGGACTGGCCCATTTATTTTGGATGAATTTGTGCCTGAGCAAAGCGCACTGCTCGTTCGGAATGACAACTACTGGAATGGTGTAGCCAAGCTAGATGAAGTATTACTCGTTTCTACACCAGATGGTGAAGTGGCTGCAACCATGCTGCGTACGGGCGAAATCGATATTGCGAACCTC
>JBCCSO010000020.1:0-21663 GCA_039199965.1 Chloroflexota bacterium
AGCGATGAAGGGTACCGAGCCACACGCATCAAAGATGAGGCTGATTACTACCAGCGAGTAGGGCAATATTATCAGGGCAAGCTTTGGCGGGATGACATTCTGCCATTTCCAGAGTATCTCCAGCTGTGCCTAGACGCGGCCGGGAGTCACGGGCCAAATCTTGTGGCGCATTTTAAACAGTCATCTTATCTAGCAGATGGCACAACAACTATCGGAGATTACCTGCAAAACTCACCAAACGCCTTGACCCCCTAAACTATAATTTGGCGTGTCTACAGCAGACCAGTGAAATTTTTAAAGTCTAACTGGTCTATCGAGCCGATACGTTAGAGTTAAACATAATCATGCTTTAATTCGGCCGGAATGATTACAATGATGCAGTTTGAACTACCCCGCAATCCAAATCGCTTCCAATAGTTCCACAAAGGAAAACTCATGACAACACAAGCTTTGCCCTATATCGTACTTTTGGGCTTCATGTATGGCTCTACCCTCGTTGCTTCCCGATTTAGCGTGGGGCAGTTTGAACCGCTTACCTACATCGGGTTGCGCGTCACCATGGCGGCGATGGCCCATGTTGTCATTTACTTGGCGTCACGCAAACGAGAATGGCCCACAGACAAGTGGCTGTGGATCCACGCACTCGTCTTAGGCATTTTCGGCACCGCATTGCCCATGTCAGGAATGGTGATGTCGCTTGAATATCTATCCAGTGGCATGACATCGATCCTCATCACAACTGGACCTGCTTTAACTGTGCTCATGGCCCATTTCTTTCTAGATGATGAGCGACTCACGGTCAGGACAATACTAGGCATCGGTTTGGCTTTATCCGGAGCTGTCCTCTTAGCGCTGCGCGGCGAAACCGGACTGGCAGATAATTCTGGCAGCATATTTGGGTACGGGTTGGTATTAGGTGGCATGCTCTTGGGTAGCGCAGCTACCATCTATGCACGTAAATTCATGAAAACCTACGACTCATACGATGTTGCCAGCATCCGCATGTTCGGAGCGATGTTTTTAATGATTCCCCTTTCATTGTTCACGGTTGGGTTTGATCTGAGTGCGGTCACCAACGTCGGATACGGTGCGCTAGGCTATGCGGCCGTTGTTGGTACCTTTGGCGGAATGATGTTGGCTTTCTACAATGTCAAACATTTTGGGGCAACGGCTTCATCAATGACCGCCTATGTGGTCCCCGTTGCGGCCAACATCGGAGGCATTTTGCTACTGGATGAGATTTTCACCCGTGGCATGCTGATCGGTACCGCCCTGATTGTTGCTGGCATCTACACCATTAATCGACGTCAAAAACAAGCGGCCGCCACGCCATCGGTTCAAGCCCAAATAAGCAAATCTGGGGATTAAGAGATTTGTGAGCCAAAGCATGCAAGGCTGATTGTTGCATACTTGAACAGGACTTACGCAATCAAATTAATTTGTTGTAGGGGATCCCCGTGTGGGTGCCCGGGTGCTCATAAACACACCCCTACAGATCACTTTAGGCAAGTCCTACTGAAATAACCAACTTTAAAAATGAACTGTTTTATAAACCTAGCAAAGTTCAATCTTGAGAATATCTACTATTTATATTTGGGAAGACGAGTATAATTTTTGGATCAAAGAACTACGCGCAGATTTAGACAAGGCACGCCTTAAGCCTCTTACAGTTTGAGAGCGATCCCGTTCTTTTCCTGAATTTAAATTCGCGATTAAACAGTCTACTAAAAAAGGAGAAACATGAAAAACAGTGGCATTACATCCCTAAACAAATTTATAGGGTTATCTTCAATTATTTTGATTGGGTTCATTGTAATCCAGCTTGGAATTGCAGAGTCAGCATTTAGCTCTCAGACCACTTCAACAGTAACCTATTCAGAATTATCAAGTCACTTTGCCAACCCCGAAAGGGGCTTTTATCATTACGCTGAAACAAGAGCCAGCAATCCAACTGCATACAATCTAACTACTCTCACCAACTATCGAGAGAATGAAAATATTACACTAATCTACTGTATCAATTACCTAGATTCTTTTATGAACCAACCCATTTCAGCATCTTTCTTGGCCCACATTGAAAGCAATCTAAATACGGTCCGAGAGGCTGGACTAAAGTGTATTCTAAGGTTCGCGTACACAGATGATTGGAATAATGAAACGCCCCCCTATGGTGATGCTACCAAGTCGCAGATACTGGACCACATTGATCAATTAGAACCGATTCTAACCAACAATGCTGACATCATTGCGCTGATGCAAGCAGGATTTATTGGAGTGTGGGGTGAGTGGTATTACACACAACATTTTGTTGACGATCCAACAACCCCTTGGATTGTTTCAGCCACACAGTGGCAAAATCGTCTTGATGTTTTGGAAGCTGAGATGGAAGCCTTACCTGAAGACCGATTTGTAGCCGTACGCTACGTCCATGCCAAAACCGAAATGTTCTCAACCACAACTCCTCTGAACGGCAGTACAGCCTATGATGGGTCATCTTTTGCCCGCACTACGTTTCATAATGATTGTTTCTTGGCCAGTAGCACGGATTTTGGTACCTATTTAGATTCGACGGCACGTCAATTCATGGTTGACGATACAGAATATGGTGCGATGGGGGGTGAAACTTGCAATCCCAATCCGCCACGAACTGACTGTCCAACGGCCGTGGCTGAGCTAGAAGAGTTTCACTTTTCGTACCTCAATATTGAGTACCATCCAACCGTATTAGCTGGCTGGCAGTCAAATAATTGTTTTGACCAAATTGAAAGAGAACTTGGCTACCGGCTTGTCTTAACATCAGGAACGTTTGGAGACAGTGTAGCTCCCGGTGATGAGTTCTCGTTTGAGCTCAATCTAACCAATAGAGGATATGCGGCTCCTTTCAATCAACGGCCGGTTCAAATTTTGTTACGCAATTCGAATGATGCAAGCGACATCTACCAGGTGACTCTACCAGATGATTTACGCTTTTGGAAAACCGACCTTAGCCAAACACTCACATATGATTTCTGCATACCGTCAACAATGTCGGCCGGAACCTATGACCTACTATTAAACATGCCGGATGGATACATCTCATTGCAAGATCAGCCCGAATACTCCATTTTAGTTGCAAATAGCGGGGGCGTTCAAGAATTCACTACAGGGTATAACGATCTACAGCACCAAATCGTTGTAAGCCCATCAGCTAGTTCGTCAAATTGCTCTTCAACCTATCAATTTAAACCTTTGGGTGTATCTGAGCTTATTTATATAAGTTCAAACACCATTGGAATAGTAGACAACATCACTTTCCTAGATGAAGACATTATGGTTTACAACGCTGGAACAGAGACGTGGGGGTATCATTTTGATGGCTCTGATGTTGGCTTAAAAGGAAACGCATTTCTAGACGTTGATGCCTTCACCCTACTCGATGATGAATCAATCCTTTTAAGTATTGCAGGAGATTCAACCCTTCCTAACATCGGTCCCGTCGATGACTCTGATATTGTCCGATTTGTTCCCACCCAACTTGGTGCAAACACTCAGGGAACCTTTGAAATGTACTTTGATGGTTCCGACGTTGGCCTGACCTCAAACAAAGAAGACATTGACGGCATTGCAGTTCTGAGTGACGGTCGTATTTTGATTAGCACATTAGGAGCAGCGCAAGTCTTGAAGCAGTTTGGCAATACACTTAACGTCCTTGATGAAGACATTATGGCATTTACTCCAATATCCTTAGGCAGTAATACGAGCGGATTCTTTTCACTGTATCTTGATGGTTCAGACTTAGGCTTAGACACCCCAGAAGAGGATACATGGGGCGTATCTATCAATCATGATGAAACAAATCTATTTTTGACTACTCAGGGGAACTTTAACACTGGCTCTATCGCTGGCATTGCGGCCGATATTTTTACCTGCATCGGTTTGACAACGGGTAACGTCTCTGGCTGTAATACCCAATCCAAATTCTTTGATGGAGCCTTAAACGGGATTGGTAGCGAAAAGCTGGATGGTATTGATGTCCGATTTGACTGATGGCTACTTCATCATCGGAATTTATCGAAACAAAACAGCCGCAAACCTCGGCACGCTTTGGCGTTCGGCTTACCAATTGGGCGCAGCCGGAGTGTTTACCATCAATCACAAATACAAAAAAGAGTCGGCCGATACCTTTCACACTATGGGGAAAATCCCATTTTGGGACTATCCTGATTGGGAAGCGTTTCTGAGCAACCAGCCGCGTGGCGCACAAATTGTAGCGATTGAAATGGGAGGCACCCCCCTGCGTGAGTTTACTCATCCCAAACAAGCCGTCTACCTGCTAGGGGCTGAAGACCACGGATTGCCACCTAAAATCTTGGCCCAGTGTCAGAGTACGGTTAGTCTTGAAGCGATCCATCGGCCGTCTTACAACGTGGCTGTGGCAGGCAGCTTGGTGATGTATGATCGGTTGTTTGGGGCAGGCAAGTAGACACTTAGATAGTTGATAAGATGAGGCAAGCGTGCACGGCTAAGCCATCATCCTATCAACTCTCAATTAATCAATTACATATTAGCCAGCATTTCTTGAACGCTTTCGATGGTCGGAGCATCGATCTTTGCCGTTGCTGCATCCACCTCTTCCTGTGACATTTCATGCTTCTGCAGATTACCTGCAAAGTAGTCTTGATACGCCAACATATCGAAGTTACCATGGCCGCACATATTGAACAGAATCGTTTTCGATTCCCCGCTCTCTTTGCACTCATTAGCTTTGCGAATCACAGAAGCAACCGCATGATTCGCCTCTGGTGCCGGAACGATGCCCTCCGCCTTCGCAAACATCACGCCCGCTTCAAACGTCTCTAGCTGATCGATGGCTTCGGC
Organism: Chloroflexota bacterium; assembly: GCA_039199965.1. Taxonomy (GTDB): domain Bacteria; phylum Chloroflexota; class Anaerolineae; order Promineifilales; family Promineifilaceae; genus WTJY01. Next base: position 4,858 of record JBCCSO010000020.1, read on the forward strand.
CGCAATCAACCCATCTGCCAAGAGCTGGCTAACGACAGCGCCTGCACCATGGTAGCGCAAGCCGCCCGCATGGATTTTGGCCGGAACAAACGTGTGACCCAGCGTGTACATCGGGATCATGGGTGTCATACCCACGGTGTCGCCAAAATCGTAGCGGAAGACCCCTTTGGTAAGTTTGGGCGCAGAGGTGGGCTCGCTTGCAACACACTGAATATTTTTCCCCTGCGTCAGGTTCAAATGAACAAACGGCAGCGAAATTCCGGCAAAGTTTGAACCACCGCCAAACGGTGCATAAACATAATCTGGCAGGTCTGCCCCATCCTTCTCAAGCTGTTTGATCGCTTCTTGCCCGATGATAGTCTGGTGCATCAAAACGTGGTTCAAAACACTGCCGAGTGAGTATTTGACCTCATCGTTCATGGCCGCCATTTCAACCGCTTCTGAGATAGCAATGCCCAAGCTACCGGGTGTATCTGGGTCTCCGGCTAAGATTTTTTGCCCAGCTTGTGTGCGTTCACTGGGTGATGGGTAGACGTCTGCACCCCAAGTCTGCATCATCATTTTACGATATGGTTTCTGATCGTAGCTGATTCGTACCATGTACACTTCGCAGTCGATGTCGAACATGCTGCACGCGAAGCTGAGTGCACTTCCCCACTGCCCTGCTCCGGTTTCAGTCGTGATCTTCTTCACACCCTCTTTCATGTTGTAGTAAGCCTGAGGCACGGCCGTGTTTGGCTTGTGTGACCCTGACGGGCTTACACCCTCATATTTGTAATAAATCTTAGCAGGTGTGTCGAGCATTTTCTCCAGGTTGTAGGCACGGAACATCGGAGTCGGCCGCCACATAGCATATATATCCCGTACCTCTTCCGGAATTTCAACAAATTGCTCTTGTGAAACCTCTTGCTTAATCAACTCCATCGGGAAAAGTGGTGCCAATGCTTCTGGGCCGATCGGCTCACCTGTCCCGGGATTCAGCGGGGGCAGTGGCTTATTTGGCATATCGGCAACCACGTTGTACCAGTGTGTGGGGATCTCACTTTCATTTAAGGTTATCTTTCGGTTTTTAGGCATGGGTATCTCTCCTTTTATTTGGGAAAATTGAGTTTGCCGAAATTGTGCCTGAAAATTCAGAATTGACCAGTCCGCCAAGTAGACTCACCACACTGCTTCAAAAAAAAACACCTAATGAACAAAGATATCTTATTTGACCTGCTCCATCTTTTCCAATTTTTTGAGGAACTTTGTGGGGCCAAGCCGAAGAGGATTGTAACCGTTGGGATAACTTCTATATTTTGTGAACATCAACTGCTCAAAATCCAGTACATCCCACAGCGTAAACATCCGATTGAACTGCTGGCGCACCCACATGGCAATTTTGAAGAATCCCCTTACAAACACGTTTGGATATTTGTAGCCTAGCAGTTCAGAAAAACGTTGATCTTTTAAGCTCAACACAAATGGGAGCAAAAACGGCCGCAGAACGGCTGGAACCATCTGTTTGGCTCCCCGCATAAGTCCCTCAGCCACTTTATGATTGGTTTCAGAAAACGCCTGATTGTCTTGCTCGTAGCTAAATTTCCAATTGCGAAACGCTTCAAATGTTTCTGGGATATCTCGAATCTTCATCAGTTCGCCCATGCGTACATAGGTGTAGTAGATAGCCAGCTCCTCATTGCGCGTTAGCTTGCGCCAACCAAACTCATCAACAAACTCCCACAAATCGTAGATAAACGTGCTAAGCGTGTGTAAAAACTCATCATTTGGAATGTTGTACATCCCGTGAATCTTGTTTAGATGATTAGCCATCTCTTCAGCTCGTGGCGAGTAGAAATCATCTCTCCCCATTTCATACAAGATGGCACGGGTGTCATCCAATCGTTTTAAACTGTTTTTTTCAAATTCTCCGGTTGCATGCAGCAAGCGAGTTCCGTTTGGGAAGGTAAAAGAATGTAGCTGCTGAATTTCGGCCGACAGCAAAAATTCTATTGGGAATTCATGTGTGATCAATCGGGTGAAAATTTCAACCTGATCCGCTTTAGGATCAAGCGTTTCATGATATTTAGCTGCGTCGTGTCTGCGAAAAGAGATTGGGAATTTCATTGTTAACCTGTCTGCTTAAATCGATTTCTATGATTATAAAAACAGATAGCTTAACAAGATATAGGCGCTTGTGTTTCGATTATATTTTCATTTAGGAGAGGCCCGTGCAGGCTCCCTCTTGAGGGGAGCAATGGCTCTAAGGCGATTTTGATTCGTAACAAATAGATGATTAAGTTTGCAAATCACCCAAGGGCATCAATTGCTACGAAACTGCTTCAGGATCGGCCGGGGCTTCGGTTTCTTCAGTTTCAACCATTGCGGCCGCCATATCTGGAAAGAGCGATGCATAGAGGCTCAATAAATTTTTGGCAGAGTATTTCCACGCCAGCTCATTGTGTATACGCTGGTAACCGGCCTGACCCATTCGCTCACGCTTGTCTGGGTCGTACATCAAATCACGGATCGCTTCTGCAAATGCCATCTCATTATTGTCTTTGATGTAGACGGCCGCATCACGGGCAGAGAAGATACTCTCAGTCAGATCAAAAGAAACGATCGGCTTCGCCATCGCCATGTATTCCATCAGCTTAATCATCGTGCTGTGATCATTAAATGAATTTTTAGGATCGGGTCCTAAGCAAATATCGGCCGTAGACAGATATTTAATGAGGGTATCCACTTCCATCCAGCCGGGAAACCAAATATACTTCTCCATCCCAAGATCTTTGGTCAGTTGTTTCAGCTTGGCCTCTTCATTGCCGCTCCCCATAATCACACAGTAGACATCGGTCTCACCTAAATCCTTGACTAGATGGTGAACAGACCGGATCAAGTAATCGATCCCATCCTGCTTCCCCATAGTACCTGCGTAGCCTAATATCGTGCCCGCTTTGGCTCTAAGTTCTGGATCGAAATCAACTGGCCGGAACCGCTTTAAGTTCGGCCCATTACGTACAATCGTAATCTTTTCAGGCGGCGTCCCTTGAACATTAATCTGCCTTGCCCGGTACGATTCATTGGTTGCAATCACCTTGTCTGCAACCCTAAGACTAAATCGCTCCATAAACATCAAAATGTTATAGACCGTTTTGTTCCCTTCTCCATTGAACAGCGCCATAAACACTTCTGGGGTTAGATCATGATGATCAAACACAAATTTTTTGCCCAATAGCTTGTAAAAAATGGCGATAAAAACGTAAATATCAGGGGGATTGTGTGCGTGGATCACATCAAAGCCATGCCGAATCAAAATCCACGCAGAGTAAAACAAAGCCACCACGTACGAATAAGCATATTCAAACGCAAACCCCAAAAACGACGGTAATTCAAGTGGGGCCGGATACCGATAAACGCGCACCCCATTAACCATCTCATGATACTTTTCTCCTTTCATTGCCTGAGCCACTACAGTGACTTCGTAGTGTGCAGCTACAAGAGAATTGGCTTCATTTCTAACCCGCACATCTCGTGGATACGGGCAATTCTCAAGAAGCATGAGGATGCGTTTTGGGCGACGTTCGTTCATGTTTAAATGCTTTCAGTGAAAATGACTCTAGGTATGTTCGTGGCTATTCGTCTGATATCGAACCAATCATGCCACTTAACAGGTTTATAGCTAGGACCTTGGCACCAAAGTGTAAACTGGCTTTCAGTAGGCTATGTCTTGACCGTGAAGACTTCGGAAGTTTACTTTTCTGAAAAATTACCGTTTCCAGACGAAAACTTCCGAAGTCTAAGTGTGGATCATAGAAATGATGAAATGAACTATCCGGTGAATTCTTTTACTTTCTCAACCGTGTAGTCGATCATCTCTTCCGTGATTTCTGGATACATTGGCAATGACAAGATTTTCTTGGCATATGTCTCTGTTTCAGGGAATGAACCCTCACCGTATGGCAATTCTTTGTATGCGTCTAGCATGTGAATGGGGATTGGGTAGTGAATGCCTGATGCTACGCCAGCTTCGTTCAGGTGCTTTTGCAGACCATCACGATCTTCAACTTGAATCACATACAAGTGGAATACCGGTTCTGCCCACTCTGGTACGTGTGGCAGTACAACGTTAGCACCTTGTAGTTTTTCAGTGTACATAGCAGCCGCTTGCCGACGATTTTCGCTCCAGCTATCCAAATGAGGCAGTTTCACACACAAAACGGCCGCTTGCATGGTGTCTAGACGATGGTTGAAGCCTTTGATATCGTGATGGTATTTCACTTTCATACCCAAGTTGCGCAACATGCGGCACTTCTCTTCAACAGCCGGATCATCAGTGGTGATAATGCCAGCATCCCCATAGCCGCCCAAGTTTTTACCCGGATACAGGCTAAAACCAGATGCATGTCCAAGACTACCAACGCGCTGCCCTTTATAGCGCGAGCCATGAGCCTGAGAAGCGTCCTCAATTACAACTAAATTGTGCTTTTCAGCAATTTCCATGATGGGGCCCATGTCGGCCGGTTGACCATAAAGATGGACAGGCATGATCGCCTTTGTCTTTGGGGTGATTGCCTCTTCAATTTTGGCAGGATCGATGTTATAGGTTTTTGGATCCATATCGACCAAAACAGGGGTTGCGCCCGAATTTGAAATAGCCAAGGTCGTGGCAATAAACGTATTCGCGGCCGTGATCACCTCATCTCCGGGACCGATATCGTAGGCTTGAACCAAAATTTTCAGGGCTGAGTAGCCGTTATCTACACCAACGCCGTATTTGGCACTGCTGTATTCAGCAAAGGCTCCTTCAAACTCTTTTACTTTACCGCCCAGAACGAAGTCACCTCGTTCCATGACAGCCATGACAGCCTCTTTGGCTTCGTCTTTAATTGTTGCGTATTGCGCACGCAAATCTACAAATGGTACTTTCATGATTCCATTTCCTTAACTTTGCCGTAAGCCTATTTGACCTCAGGCATTTTTCTCTTTGTAAACTAAAATTTGTGGGGTTATGAATCACCCAGCGGCCGGATCAACCGTGCAGGGTTGCCAGCGTAAATACCGGGTTCATTGATGTCTTTGGTTACAACAGCGCCTGCTCCGATGACTGTTCCCGAGCAAATATTGACTGGAAGAATGGTCGCATTGCTACCGATTGAAACATTGTCACCGATGTTGGTGGAGCGCCATAGTTCAGGCTCTTTGTTCGGATGACCAAATTCAAACAGGTCATTGATAAACATGACGCCATGGGCGACAAAGCAGTCAGCTCCGATGTTCACCAATTCACAAATGAATGTGTGCGACTGGACCCGCGTACGGTCTCCAATCGTGACGCTGCGCTGAATTTCAACAAATGGGCCAACAAAACAATCGTGGCCAATTTCACAGCCATACATGTTGGTAGGTTCCACGATTGTTGCGTTCCCTTTGAAATCCACATCGACAAGGCCAGCTTGAAACTTTCTGATATTTGCTGTCATGATTTTTCTATAATGTGGACCGAATTCTAGTCGGCCGCAGCAATCTCGTTGGTTTCAAAATCCATGCTCACGCGCAAACCGTTGTGCTTGAGCGAATAGTCGGCCGCTTCAAGAATTTGAACGACGCGCAAACCATTTTCACCATCTGAGCGAGGGGCTTCTCCAGTTTCAATGCAGTGCAAGAAATGACGACACTCTTCACGCAAAGGCTCTTCAAAACGGTAGTACGGTGCAATCATATCACCATAGTGATATGCAAATGAGAAGTCACCGAACGTGTCGGTCCGCCGAATAACCTCTACACCCTTGTCGTAGATTTTGATTTTCTCAATCGGTTCAATGTCATCATAGACAACCATCTTCTTGCTACCTACGACCGTCACACTACGCGTTTTGCTTGGGTCTAACCAGCTTGAGCGGATATGAGCTAGAACTCGATTGGGAAATGTAAACGTCGTGTACGCAACATCCTCGATACCGTTGTTGAGGCATGACATTCCCGTAGAACTAATAGTGATTGGATCTTCACCCAGCAAGTAGCGCAGGATTGAAATATCATGCGGTGCCAAGTCCCACAGCACATTAGCCTTGGTTTGGAATAAACCTAGACTAGCACGTACGAAGTCGATGTAGTAGATTTCGCCTAATTCACCACTGTCCATCAAATCTTTAAGAGCCAGCACACCTGTGTTGTATTCAAATACGTGGCCCACCATCAAGACTTTATTGTGTTCTTCTGCTATTTCAATCAGCTTTTTCGATTCATCGCTGTTGAGCGTCAATGGCTTTTCGACGAGCACATGTAGGCCGTTCTCCATGCAGTCTTTTGCTAGCGTAAAGTGCGTTTGAGGCGGCGTCGCAATCACAACTGCATCGAGGTTTAGATCAAAAAGTTCTCTGTAATTTGTGGTTGTTGTTTCTATTTGCGGAAATCTAGTGCCAATTCGATCGAGGAGTTTTTGATCAAGATCTGCGACACCTATTAGTTGAGAGTTTGGGAGCTCTATGAAGTTTCGGATGAGGTTGGGGCCCCAGTACCCAGCGCCAATTGCGCCAACTCGGATTGTTTTAGACATGAATAGCGTTCCTTCACTGTTATTTTGAGGATTGTTTAAAAGACGAGAGGGTTATAGTTATGATTTCTATAACCCTCTTGTTTGGTTCAAAGGTACTAAATTCGATTGCTAATAGCCAGTTCAGATTTCGTTTAAATTTATGTAGTTTCCTGTTTGTAGAATACTTCTGTGAAGGTCTTTACTAGGATCTTTACGTCAAGCCAAAAAGATTGCTTAGTAATGTACTCTGCATCAAGTGATACCATCTCTTCGAAAGAGGTAGAGTTTCGGCCGTTGACCTGCCAGTATCCAGTAATTCCTTGCTTAGTGTTCAAGCGCTTGAAGTGATACGGACGATAAAGAGCAACCTCATACGGGATCGGCGGCCGTGGGCCAACCAAAGTCATATCGCCTGTTAAAACATTGATAAGTTGCGGCAGTTCATCAAGACTAGTTTTCCGCAGAAACTGCCCAATCTTTGTAATACGTGGATCACCATTTAACTTAAACTTGCTCTTCTCATTAGCTTTCTTTTGTTGAAGCCTAGCCATCTCATCCTCGTCGCCCGCAATATAAGCCTCGATAAACTTCTGATGAATTTGAGAGGAAGAATTCTGACGCATCGTACGGAACTTGTACATGTTGAAATTCTTCTGCACCCAAACAGTTTTGCCATTTACCTTCTTAAGTTCCGTGCCAACACGTTCTTGAACATAGATGGGGCTACCCGGTGAATCGGTTCTGATTAGAACATAGATCACCAGCATGACAGGGGATAATAGTATGAGACCGATTGATGAGACCGCAAGATCAACTAGGCGTTTAATAAAGAAATATGCCTGCCTATTTTCATGCGTGAACTGAGGATTATTACCATTGGTAATCGTAAAGTTAACACCGCGTTCCATTAGTTGTTATTACCTTTCAGTACGACTTTGATCGTACCAATTATTCCCCTCGTAAATTAAACAAATCCTATGCTTTTCCTTTTCCATTCCGTTTGGAAGAAGCTGGTGCTTAGACTGGTGGGTCATGTAATAACTGCATTGCCAATCTACTTCTTCTAAACTCTTAAGCTGAGGTGTGCGATGAACCTAAAGGCTGCGTAAATCCCTCCGAACTTAACCGTAGGCAGAGGATTGAATGTTTTTCTTTGCTTTAAATGTTATTGATTTCAATACTGCTATCTTTCGTGTTTAGTAATGCTGAGATGGAACTTATTATTAGTACCTTAATCACACAGTACTAGACGGATGGGGTCTGCGAAATAAATGGTAGTTTGACAAACTTACGATGTCACTTACGCCATTGCAAACGTCAGATTTAGTCAATTTTTGAGTACTGTGCAGCGTGTTTTGGACTCAAATACCCCCGTAGTTCACGCAATATTCACTGCATAATTGACCTAGCTCCTAACTTTTAACGCTGAGTTCACTTTTTTGACAGAGGCACTGTAAGAAACAGCGATAAAGGCAATCTACCTCTGGAAATAAACTCTCCATGTGAAAATAAAGGGTATATTCTCATCAGACAACTGTTTTTTGGATTACAAGCTATCTGCATCAAACTATTCATTTCTTACATAGGAAAATTTCATAATTCCCATCGTTCAACCTTGAGCTGAAACTCTTACTCATAGCCCAAGGCTCAACCAAGGAAAAGAATTATGAACAGGAAGTACATATACCTTTGGACTGCAATTGTAGTGTGCTTGTGTGTATTTGTATTCATTCAGGATTTAGGAGCATCTAGATTAGCCTTTGAAGGATCAGAAAGCAGTTGCAAAGGGCTGGTTCAAGAAGCGGAAACCGGCAGCTTGTTTGGAGCGATGCAAGTCGGCACACATCATGATGCTAGCAACGGCAAATTTATTGTCACTCCAAAAACGATCGTAAATTCTGAAACGTTCGAAAATAACGCAGATCGAGCCGAGTTTTGTGTAGAAATTCCACAGGACGGACTCTATCAAATTAAGGCTTGGGCTCAGGCGGATGGCAGTTTACATGACTCATTTTTTGTAGCAATCAACAATTACCCTGCAACTGGGTACCTTTGGGACGTAGTGTCGGCAGGCGATTTTACAGAAAACTTGGTCAATGATAGAGGCAAAAGCGATCCACAAACTATATTTCTGCCAGCCGGGCAGCTTACGCTTACTTTCGCTAATCGTGAAAGTGGAACCCGTTTAGATCGATTTGAAGTGGTTAGGGTTGATGACGGCCAATCAACGGCCGATCCAATTGGAAAATGCGGCAACCTTGAACAAGAGGCTGAAGATGCGATTCTGTTTGGGAATGCCAAAATCGGTGCTGATAATCGTGCAAGTAGAGGTAGTTACGTTTTTATAGATCCAATTGAAGGCAAATCACTCGACCAAATTGACCAAGTCAATCGCGCTGAATTCTGCATAACTATTGCGGAAGCAGGTAGATACCAGATTTTTGCACAGGTCCAAGCACGTGATTCAGAGAGCGATTCTTTCTATGTCCGTGTGAACGGTTCCCCAGCGGCCGGATATGTATGGGACTTCAGCCATCACAATGAGTTTATTGAGTATTTGGTTCATGATCGTGATAAATCAGACCCTATCACCGTTTATTTGGATCAGGGCGAGCATCTTATCGCCTTTCATAATCGAGAGTCCGGTGCCAAGCTAGACAGAATAAAGCTTATTTTGGTTGAGGCAGAAAATGCACAGATGCCAGAGCGGCCAACTTCACAAACTCCAACTCCTACACCAAGCGCACCAATTCCCACTATTTCTTTACCGGACAGATGTGGCGGCCTTCAGCAAGAAGCTGAGACAGCAAAGTTGTATGGGAATTTTATTGTTGGCGCTAGTGAATATGCGAGTGGCGGTCAATTTATTTTTGTCCCCAGAGAATCTAGTCCATCGATTGCAGCAATTAATCAAGCACACCGGGCCGATTTCTGTGTAAGGGTAACAGAAAGTGGCAGGTACCGAATCATCGGCCGCACGTCAGCAATGGATGCAGAAACAAATTCATTTTTTGTTGCTGTGAATGGAATCCCAAATCAAGGCATTCTGTGGGATGTGCGTAGTGAAGACAAATTCGTCAACGGTGAAGTTCAAGATCGTGGCAATCCAGATGCGCACGTAGTAGAACTAACAGCCGGGCAGCATACCATCAGCTTCTATCTGCGCGAAACAGATGCCAAGCTCGACAGAATATCACTTGTCCAATTTAAGGATAGTGACGCTTCAGATCAAGTTCCGACTCAAACACCTGTACCCCCAGCGGTCACGCCCCAACCAACCGAGGTCCCGCCTAATCCTCCACCAAGCTTTGGCGGTGGCGCAGCTGTGTGCGGCGGCTTAGAGCAAGAAGCAGAACGCGCCAAATTAGTAGGGAACATGACGATCGGTTTCGATGGAAGTGCAAGCGGCGGCCGGTACATCTATACGCCGCAAAGTGTACCGTTTGCCTCAACCCCTGATGACACGCAAAAAGCGGATTTTTGCGTACAAATCTTCCAACCTGGGAATTATCAGATTGAAGCGCTGGTATTGGCTCCCAATGGGAAGGCTGACTCATTTTTTGTAACGATCAATGATGGAGAAACAGGAAGTTTTCTGTGGGATGTGGAAAACAGTAGCGAGTTCATCGCAGACATTGTCAATGATCGTGGCAAGGCTGATCCGGCCGTTTTCAGCCTACCGGCCGGTCACCACACGATATCAGTTCACCATCGCGAAGCAGGCGTCCAGTTAGACAAGATCAAGCTGCAGCTTGTGACTAATACAGACCCCGACTAAATATATGGAATGGGGCAGCTTTTCAGAATTAGACAACCAAATAAGCATGCAAAGCCTAAGCAAACTGTGAAACTAAAGGAAAAAGTAAGTTTCAGGCGAGACAAAAGTCTTGTCTGAAACTTTTTTTTTTGTAGATTAGAGAAACCTGCTCAATTCCATAATGTTTATAACTGTAAATAGTAATAGCTCACATCGAAAATGCACTGTTGCTTGACTACACGTTTTGTATGATGAACAGTGCTGGCAATTTAGACAGAAAACTCCTTTCACACCTGCTCTGTAAATACAAAACAGATTGAACGACGTAATGGTGGCAGGTTCACCAAAGAAATTTAGCCTAAGGGCAACTAAAGAAAATAGATCCTCAATGAAATCACGTGCTGGTTAGTAGTTAGGCGATTTCAATCAATTTTCGGGTAACTTTTCTCTTTTAGATCGCCTAACTGCTGAACAAGCAAATTTGGGTTACAGCGAGCTCGTGCAAATGCTCTCAAACAACGGGCTGTTGACTTTCAAAGGAAAATGCGAAAAAAACATAATCTCACTAGTACCATCATCTTCGGTTTGCTTATTTTTGGACTTATCCAGCAAACGGTCGAAGCACACACATCCACGAACTCTGCCCATCGAATTGCTCAGCAGCAGACGCCAGAGCCGATCATTACCCCCACACCACCTGCCCGCGATCCGGCAGCTTTCTATGTTTCCAAAAATGGAGACAATTCAAATGGGGAGTCATGGAACGGTGCATGGAATGAGCTAGACCAAATCAATTGGTCGGCCGTTGTCCCCGGTGACATCATTTATATTGATGGAGGTCCGCTCAGTAGGAGTATGACTTACACAAGTACGTTGCAACCGGCGGCATCAGGTACGGACTCTAATCCAATTACAATTCAGTTGAGTAATGAGGTAGAGCGGAGCGGACAAGCCATCTTTTTTGGTGGAAACGGCTTACCACTTCCCGAATGCGGGCAAGCAATTTGGGATCCATCACAGTGGGAGAAAGCCGGTAGCGAAGCGATCCGGTTCAATGCTGGAATCTCAAACATTATTGTAGATGGGACTAAAAGAAGCGGTATTACCATACATGGGTGGAATCGATTTGGCATCGTATTTGATCCTGATCGAGTGGATGATGGTGTTGATAGCAACAGCAGCAATATCACACTCCGATTTTTGGAAATTTACAACAACGGTGCAGTTGTTCAAGAAGATGATCTTGATAACCTCACGCAAGAAGCTGAATCGAACTCTAGCGGTTTGTTTTATCCAGTTTCGGGTTCACCCGGTATCAAGCTGTCTGGTTCAGGACACACTTTTGAGTTTTTAGAGATTCACGACAATGCGGCCGATGCCATCCAGTCAAACTTTACGAATCCGGCTGGAGGCGTTTTTAATAATATCGATGACATCACGATATTACATTCTTGGTTCTACAATCAGCGCCCCCATTCAGGTCAAGACAACAGCCCATCAACTGAGGTATGCACGGCCGAAGACACCAGCGGGTGTGATGAAGGGGGAGCACCAAATATGGATGCCACCTATTTCAACTATCCGGCTGAGCCAACCAACCGACAAGAAAGCTTCAATTGGTGTACTCATAATGATGGTGTGCAAATTTTCAGCGCGAACGATCTAAATAAAATGACAATTGAGTCATCTATTATGGGGCCAAATCTACAAAATGCGCTTATTCTGGGGGATCGTGGCAATGAAAATACAACCGCTTGGGTTAATGATTTAACCCTGCGCAATGTAATCATCACCCGGTTTTCAAACAATGCGTTGGGGATGAATGGGGAACGGCCAAACGTGGGTCAAAACTGGCTATTAGATCAAGTAACAATTTACGGTCATTACAACAAGCAAAATATGGGGTCCCTATCGCTCCAATCAAACGCCAATCAGAATGAGCATTTTATTTTGAACACGTTGCAAGTTTTCGGCCGAGCTGAGTTTGAAGATGGGAACGTGCAGTTCGATAATAATTGTGAATTCAATCTGTACACCGGCTCAATTAACGGCCGTCCTGCAGATCCTCAATTCGAATCACTAACAACAATTAACGATATTTTTGAGCCAGATCTGAGTATTGATTTTTCAACTGTGTTTCTCGATGATTACATAGTAACCAATTCTGAATGTGGCACTGCGGGCAGTCAACTAACCTCAGTCGCTGATTTAATGACGATATTTAATCAGAATGCAACAGCACCTGAACCACCACCAGCAACTGAATTAGAAGTGATTGAAAACACAGAGGCGGTACTTGAAATCGGTGAGGATGTTTCAGAAATCAATAGCGATGGTGAGGCTCTGCAGGAAGAAATGCCAGCCGAAGAGATAGCCCTCGTTGACAATAACCATTCTAACAATGACCAAGTGGATCAGGAAACGGCTACCAATTCGGTTGAAGAAATTGTGCAACCCGTTGGACTAGATGCAAGTGAGATTTTGCTTATTGGCTTAGGGCTTACAGCTATGCTGATCTTCATCATTTTGGTTGTGCTAATCGTAGCCGCATGGCGTTTGTACAAGCAGGAACAGTTAACTCAATAAAGCAATCATAAGCCGCTTTCTGACCATGCCGGTAGTGGCACGGCAGGTCACCAGATGCAGCACACTTCAAAAGTAGTTTGTGTACGCTTCGTTTTAATTGAGAGCAAACCTAATCAAAAGGGTTCTTACATCAATTATCTTCTCATATTTAAAATCTCTCCTAAACCACAGGGGCCTAATATACCTGTACATTTTTCCCGTCCTTCACTGGTTTAACTTTTCTTGCTGCCGGGCAAGACGCTTTCCAAAGTCCATAAAACGCGCCTGCTCTCATTACATGGCAAAGTGTAATATTAAAAACAGCTGCGCAGATTAGGGGTGAAAATGTAAAGAGCTTGCCTGAAATCAAGAGATAGTTAAGCAAAGCTGTAAGGCAGTGCTGTGACAATGTCGAAGCTTTTTCGTCTTACAAAGAGATGTTTTGATACTGGGCCTGTGCAAAACAATCTCAACGTCTACTCCATATTTAATTTGTCAATACTGAAGTAATAACAAATGGATTTACAGCTTGAAACCAAACGAGCATCACAGCTCGCTCTGATTTTTATTGCTTCGCTGCTGTGTGTCAGCGCAGCCGCTCAAGCTCATACGCCCCCTTTAGCTAGTGTAAAAAACAACATCCCAGCTGTTAAAAATGGATCATTTGAAAGTGATTCCATCGGCAACAATCAAGCATCTCTAGTCGATTGGGACATCACAACAGGTGATGTAGACGTCTTAGATAGCAACCTGAATAAGCTGGGGGCTACCATAGATGCGGCCGATGGTAGTCGGTTCATTGATCTAGCAAACGCGACCATCACACAAGAAATCAGCGGGTTCACACCAAACCAACCCTACGTACTGCGTATCGACTACTGGGGCTATCATGGCTTTGATGGTCCCCTGTATGATGCCCAAGTGCTAATTGATGGCGTTCCTCTAAGGCAGGGGCTCTTCGGCGGTGATGAGCCCGGCATTCACAGCAAAGAAGAACATGATTGGATCGTGTGCAACGGTTTTGAATTTATCCCATCATCTAGCACAGTAGAGTTGACCATTGAGTCTGAAGAATCTGGCAGCAATGGCTTGTTTCTTGACAACATTCGCATTATTCCCGGCTCTATCACCCAGCCAACCGCACACGATTTCGCGAGTCTTACAGTAGATGATAATGGATGGCGTCGCTTGGCAAACTGGAGTTTTGAGGACAGCCCCATAACCCATTCAAGCGATCCTGAAAATACAGGCCCTGATGATAACAACCCTCATTTATGTGGTAACGCAATTCCCGGTTGGCGTGTCACCCGTGAAAACACAGATCGCATTCAACTAAATGGCTGGAATCAACCACACGGTAGTCAAGTCATGGATGTGGGCGGTCACGGTCCCGGTGGTATCGCTCAAACCATTTCAGGCTTGATTCCAAACGCAACGTATTCGCTTGAATTTTATGCAGCTCGCCATGCATTCTGGGGCGACCAAGACATGGTAACTCATCTCTGGTCTAATGAGGAATTCAAACTGGAAATTCGCCGCGCAGATGATCAAGATGCTACAGACGGGCCCTATATTCGAGAGGAGATCAATTTACAAAGTAATGAGCATGGCGAGATAACGTTCGAACTCTTTTCAACCAATGTAGACAAGGGTGGTAACAACGTTTTTGATGCATTTCGTATTAAAAAACAACAGGACCCACCTTTCTGGATCCAGCAAGGAAACCAGCTATCTAATTTAGGCGAAACAGTTAGTTTCGATCTTCAAGCAACAGATTATGACAATGACGATTTAACATTTGGCGCATCTCAGCTGCCTCAAGGGCTTACTCTAAATACGGAAACGGGTGAAATATCTGGTACACCAACTCAAACGGGCACCTTTGAGGTGATGGTTAGCGTCACAGATGGCAACACCCCACAAGTTTTAGATCGATTTGATTGGGTCATTAATGCCCCACCACAAGTCGCAGAAATCGAAGATCGACTCACCCAACAAGATGTGCCTGATACCTTCTTTGTTCAAGCTTTTGATCCTGAAGGGCAAGTGCTTACGTTTGCGGCCGACAATTTACCAGATGGGCTTTCAATTAATAGTTCAACAGGTGAAATCGCAGGCACCCCGTCAGCCTTCGGTAGCACGATAGTCACCGTCACAGCGACGGATTCTGTAAGTGCAACAAATAGCACCGCGTTTACATGGATAGTCAACGCAGGACCCACTGCATCACCAGTCATCCATCAGTCAACAGAAAAAGATACGGCCGTAAGCTTGCAAATTGAAGCCAGCGACCCTGAGAACGACCCTCTTTTATTTGCAGGTGATAGTTTACCAACCGGCTTAACCATTAATAGTACAACAGGGGAAATAACGGGAACCCCTACAAGCGTTGATCTATTCAACGTTGAGATCACAATTTCAGATGAGAACGGAGGTACAACAAAAATCAGCTTCGATTGGGAGATCACGGCCCGAATGCCTACCCCAACCCCAACACCCGATCCAACCGCTGGCAACCCCAAAAACCAAATTTTTCTTCCTTATATCTCGACGCCCTGACCCAAGATTAAAAATATTACAACCTCACAGCAGTAAAAATCATCAAGTGAAATGACTGCGGAGATATAAATATTTTAGATTCACAATCCAAATCTACACTCGATTCAATCATAGAATCAAAAGGTGTTTATAACGCTTTCATAACTCCAAAACTGGCTTGTTAGCAATCTTTTTATGCTAAAGTGTTCAGCGGAAGAGACATCCTAGAATGAAGCCGAGAGCAGATATTTTAAATTGATAAGTGTTTCATCTTTGATAATTACGTATCAAGACACCCCTTTCCCATTCCTAAAATACAAATTGAGGATATTTAAATGAAAAAAAGGAATTCTAATAAAATTTCCCCTTTGATTTGGGTCGTATCAACCTTGTTGCTACTTCCCATAATCGCATTTGCAACCCCGATTCTTGCAAATACGTCAACCGTTAATGATGTGAATGTCATTAATAACGTACCGCCAACAATTACGTATGCACCTACTGAAGTCATATCTTCAGAAGGGCAGTTTGTTGCCATCCAAATCGAAGCAACTGATGCCGACATTACAGACACTCTATCCTACTTAGCCACGGGTTTACCAGCTGGAGTTGGAATTGGAAGCGACGGCAAAATTTCAGGAATTGCTGTGGCAACTCAGGACGCGAGTGTAACAGTGACCGTTTTTGATGGGAACGGTGGTCAAGATTCCGCTACCTTTGACTGGGAAGTCAAAAATGGCACCAATGTTGGCAATCCTTCTACTGCACAAGATGGTGAACGCGTTGACGGCTGGCCATCAAACATGGTAATCAACCTTTCAGATGAGTTTACAAACTATACAAGCTCACCGCTTACGGTATACGTAACCGGGTTTAGCTTCAATGCAGACAATCAAAATCAGCCACTGACCCCATTTGTAGTCAAGGTTGATGCAGACAAAGATCCAGACGATCATGAATTTACAGTTGTCGCAGTGGGCACAACTCGCACAAATTACAGTGTTGGATCAAATACAGTCTTCTTTAAAGATGGTGGAAAAACAATCACGCTTCAGCCCGATGAGACGCTTCTTACAGGGTTTATCGATGCCAATGCAGATGGGACAGGTGGTGTTCCCGGCCAAGGTACAATCAGATTAACAGATACAGACGATGATGTTTGGTATTCTGGCGAAGGTGATGTTGATGTAAACGGCTTTTCTGTCACAGAAGGACAACCTCCACAACCTCGTTTGGAAAATGTTCAAGGGGGCCAAGAAGATGACGTTTCCATTTTGCGCCGCAGCTACGCGTTTAACATTCACCTCGGTACAGATGCCCCTTATGTTGGTCCTCCAGCTACCCCAACCCCATCTCCCACGCCGGTAGCAGCATATCAAATTAAAAATGGATCATTTGAAGCAGATAGTGCTGGTAATGACAAAACGTC
>JBCCSO010000021.1:0-21119 GCA_039199965.1 Chloroflexota bacterium
CTAAACGGAGTGAGCAACCAGCGGCCGCCAGAGCCAGGGGCCCCGCCACTGCCAACAGAAACACCAAGTGACGTTGTGGTCAATGTTGAAACTGAGCCGGTACAGGTTGAGCTACCGGCTGGTGAGAACGGCATGAAAGACGTGCGAGTGGTTGAAGACCAGACGCAGCGTGACGCTATGGCTACAAAGGTAGAGATTGTGGGGGATAAGACCCAGCCAAACGGAGTGAGCAATCAGCGGCCGCCAGAGCCAGAGGCCCCGCCACTGCCTGAGATAGACCCGATGGACTTATCAAACAACAGAGAGGATGAATAGGAATGAATAAAACACTGATAGTTATAGCGGTGGTTATTTTCACATTTTTACTGGCAGTTACAAATGCGGCAGGTCAAGAAGATGCTGAACCGGCTCCAGAACCCACAAGCGAAGTAATTGCTGTTGAAGAATCAGCCGAAGAACCAAATGAAGAAGTTGTAGAACCTAGCCCTACACCAGAGCCGGTCATTGTGGGTGACTTTATGGAACCCAACAATAATTTCGAGACAGCTACCACCATGTATTTAGGTGAAAGCCAGCGGCTATCTTTGACCGTAGGTGATAAAGATTATATCCAGCTGTATTTAAAAGCCGGTCAAATTGTGCGCTTAACCGCTGCACCGATTGATTTTGGTGATACGAGTCTTAGCGTCTTTCAAACTGATGGAACGCAGTTGGGATTTAATGATGATCTATCCGCTACAGATCGATCCGCATCATTGGTGATACAGGCCCCGGCCGAAGGGTATTACATCGTTCTCGTTGAGTCACCCGTGCCACTACCGGGAATGATCGAGTATGAATTTTATTCATCCCTGCAAATGCCAACCCCAACGCCGACACTAACACCAACCAGTACACCGGCCGCAACGAGTACGCCGGGTCCAACCTCAACACCGGCCCCAACCAGCACGCCGGTTCCTACGGCAACGCCGCTGAACACAATTGATAACGGTGAGCCGAACAACAGCCCAGCTGATGCTTATCAGATTGTGCCGGGCGTCGAATATCAGATGACCTTGGGTCCGGCCGGGTTCGATGATCATGACTTTTATTCATTTCTAGGCAAGGCTTGGAAAAACTATAGCTGTCAGACTGAAACCACAGAGATCGATACAGAGATTCGTATGTACGTGGGGGAAATTGGAGCGGGTGAGCTGGTGGCTCAGAATGATGATGCTGGCAACGGAATTTCAAGCCGAGCGACGTATCAGCCTGCGACAGATCAATGGATATTTGTTGTTGTCGAGAGCCGGGCCGGGGTAGGGGGGTACACATTTTCATGTGATAGCTATGTGCCGCCGCCCGTTGCGGCCGCGCCAGTTGTCGCCGCTGAGCCAGAGCCAGTTGAGCAAGTGGTCATCATAGAAGAACCGGCCGAAGAGATGCCTGTTGAAGACCCGGTCATGATAGCCGATATTGCCATCGCTGTTTTTAATGACCGAAACGCAGATGGACTCATGGACTTAGGGGAAGCCGTGAATGACGTGTTGGTTGTGGTAACGCCGCTTGGGGGTAACTGGGGTGTGCAGTCAACAACTCAAAACGGACTGATCATTTTGAGCGAAGACACAACAAGCGTTAGCCATCTGATTGTGAGCGTTCCGTACCTGTATTACTCCCAAGTGATTGAGATGAGAAATGTCAATGGTGTGATCAACATCCCGATTGACCCGCCTGTTCTACCCGTAGTTTTGCCTTAATCGATCCAGTCATACCTAAGCGCCATATCAATAGAGGAATAGATGAACCAGACAGAAGCAAACGCGATATTTAAAGCATATTACCAGAAACGAGTTTCACTGATCGGGGCAGTGCTGCCAGAAGAGAAGCTAGCGGTTTTAGAGCTCATGCTACAGGAGCTTGTTGAGAACGGGGTCATCCCGATTTCAGACAATCAGGTGGCACAGTTTAACCCAGCCCATCCGGTTTTTAAGGCGATCTTAGAAGGGGAAGAGGTCAATATATCGGGTGAAGACGTGGGCGGGAAGGCCAAAGGTTTAGCTGGGGCCTCAACGGGTGCCAAATTAGCTGTGCTAGCCGCCATATTTCTTATCCCTGTGATTTTTGTTCTCATCTTTTTTCAATTCAGATCAGCGGGTGAAGAGGTGGTTGAAACACCAGAGGTTCTTTTGGCCGGTGTTGATTTAGAACCAAGTCCAACCGCGACGGTACTGCCTACTGAAACACCTATCCCAACACCACCACCCGTTGTGGTGGTTGAGGCGATTGCCACACCTGTTCCAAGTCAAGAAGAAATTAGCGGGGTTAGGGGAAGCGTTGCGCCGTCTCAGGGTGATCCAGCCTCAATTGAGATTGCTGGCCGATCCTTCATCTTGGCAACCGGCGAGACGCAAAACGGGGTTTGGTCACCGCGCGGGGCTGAGTGGCTAGTTGGAACGACTGTTCGACGGGTGATTGCTATCCCGCATGATGACGAGTTTGAAACGGAGCTGCTTGAGCTATCAGCGAGTGAGGGAGAGGGGCAGCAGATAAACATACGACTGCGCAGCGGCGAAGTGGTTGTTTATCAAGTGGATTCTGCTGGCTGGTATCGGCGGGATCAGATTGAAGTCTTGACCAGTGATACGCCTTCCGTTGTGGTTGTGATCAGTAAGGGGAATGAGCGAACGGACGAGCAGCGATTTGTGATTTCAGGGACCACACTCAACTAATCTATTTAATTGTCAGCAAAAGAAAGCTGAAAGGAGAAAGTATGTCACTTTTTACATTGATGTTCGGAATGCTTATGAGTGTTCCACTCGCGCCGGGGTTGCAAGCGGCCCCCACATACGACTTTGCCGCTATTGGTATTGTGGTTGGCACGATTTCATTGGGGATTGCCGGTGTGATTCTAGCTGGTTCAGCCCTATTTCCAGAGCTAGCAGAGAATGCGAAGCGAACATGGATTCCAAACACAATTATCGGTTTGGTCGTGATCGGTATCGCCTCTTTCATTATTGGTGCGTTTACCTAGTTAGACAGGTGGCGGTGTATTGCGCGCCGCCACCTGCACCCTTGATATGGACTCAAAAGAGAGACAGCTTTTTACATACACATTTATTCCAAATATTGACCATTACGAGCCCAAGATGTTTTTAGGGCTAACGCTCTATGAAGCGTTTGGGGTCGCGGCCGCGTTTGTGGTTCCGCTTATGGCGTTCCAAAGCGTTTTGGGACTGGTGTTAGCCGTTGTTGGAACCATTGTCAGCTTTTCTATGTTTAAGCGCTTTGAAGGTTTTGGGAACTTGTCGCTACCTGTCTACTTATTTAAGCGGTTGAAAAACCGGATTAATGGTGAATCGATTTCAATGGCTAATTTGCATCCTCAAATTGAGGCGCAGGTCAGAGTCTCAGACTTTGAAGGGCGACATCTAGCCACCTATGGGAAGGACGAATAATGGGGATTTTTGAGATACATCCATACGATCTAGATTTGGTTTCGGCCGGTCATGTAGCGGCTGCTAAAGACTTTTGGGCCAAGCTACCTACCTTGAGCGCAGGAAGCCCAACCGTGCGCTTGCTCATGATAGCCAGCACATTTGAGCCGGAACATGTTCTCAATGGGTTTCAAAAACTGTCTGTATCAGAGCAGGGGCTACCAACGATGATCCGGGGATTTAAGTCTATTTTTGAAGGGCATATCATGGCATCTACTCAGGCGACGCGCAGTATGCGCTTGATGCTGATGTTTCAGTCTAAACAAAGCAATCCATCAACTGAGAAAATTTTGCGCTCCTACGGGCTAAGAGCGCGAACGTTAGATGAAACGATTCAGGTGCCATTTGGCAACATGGATAACCGATGGAATAGGGGGGTGAGTGAGGATGGCCGTCATTGGGCCATTGTGGAATCTACGGTACAGCAAACCGGCGTGATGCACTTGTCGTACTTACATTCACTTTTGGGTTTAGATTTCCCTTTGTGGATGTCTCTAGATATTGAAACTGTGCCGAAGCGCGAATCGATGTCGATGTTGAAAATTAAATCGACCTCAGCCCGGTATGAAAAGCGTCAGGACATAGACGCTCAAGAAGATGCAAGAGACGTGAGCAATATTGCTGTTGCGCTGCGCAAAGAGATACAGGGGTCAGGGATGGCACTGCATCATTTTCGCTTACGCATTTTAGTCAATGGAAATAGTGCAGCTGAGTTAAATGAGCGGCTGCAGATTGTGCGCTCAAATGCCGGGATAGAGCTGCAAACGTGGGAGTCAGAAATTGGGCTCGTAAAAGAAATGTTTTCGAGCGATCCACCGGTATCTGTACGAGGGTCACTGACAACGACGAGAGGGATTTTAGCGGCTGCTGGCAGTCCCCTTGTCTTCCGGCGCAGGACCTCAACCCGTGGGGTGCTGATCGGGCAAGACAGCAATCAGTCACCGGTGATTATGAACCTATTTGATCCCAGCAACCCCAGCTACAACATGATTTGTTTAGGACAGTCGGGATCAGGAAAAACGTTTGGGATACAGCTGATCATTTTGCGCCATATGCTGATGGGGTGCCGGGCGGTGATGGTTGACCCTCAAGGAAATATTGACTGGTCATTCTTAGGGCCTGATGTCACTGAAACCGTTGTGTTGGGAACAGAGAAAGCACGGCTCAATATCTTGGAGATGACAGATGATGAACTGCCGCAGCAGGTCGAAACCGTCTTGTCCCGACTGAAGCTCTTAGAGATATACGGCAACCATGAATCTGACAGTTTGGCGCGCACAATTTTAGACCGCTGTTTGTCTGAGATGTACGAGCCGATTTGGGGGCAGAACATAGAGGCCCCAACGCTGGTCCATCTCCAGCGACGACTAAAACAGATGGAGTCAGATAACCCACAAGATGAAATTGGGACAGCGGCCAAGCTGATGGCGTACCGGCTCAGCCGGTATACGGAAGGGAGTCAGGCAGATTTGTTTTGTGGTCAGTCCAATGTGGATTTGAGTTTATCAGCCCCTATCACCGTCTTTGATATTTCACGGCTACCCAGCCCTGAAACGGAAGGGAATCTGAGAGCAGCCTTACTCTCTATTTTAGTGGGGGGAACCAGCCAAGGGATCAAGCGATTGAGACGATCCAATCACCCGGCACGAAAAGCCCCGATGATTTGGTTTATTGACGAAATGGGTGTGTTGATGCGCGACCCGGTCATTGCTTCAAACACATCGTATGAGTTCAAGACGGCTCGTGCGAGACAGGTTTCTATGATCGTGGCCGATCAGGATTTACATTCGCTTTTAGGCCGTCAGGATGAACACGGAACCCATCATGGATTACCGATGTTGAGCAACGCAGCACTCAACATGATCTTTTTTCAAAAGGGGTCTGAGCGGTCTGCGATTGACACCTATTTTCCTGATTTACCACCTACGCTGAAGGAGCGGATTTTCCATCAGGGATTGGGGCAATGTGTGATGCAAATGCCGGGTGAAGTGATGGCTGTCAACATACAGCCAAGCCCATTTGAAGCGGTTGTTTTATCGTCTCGACAAACGGATCGAGATCGACGGGACGAGATTATTGGGAAGCTAAAAAGCAAGCTGGAGATTTAGAGAAATGGACCAAAACAGTTTGATCGCGCAACTTATTCCGAAGTATCAGAAATTCCTTTTTAGTGAGATTGAAAAGGAAGAAAAAGCGGCCGCTAAATTGCGGCCAACTGAAGAAAAAGAAGAAGGTGAAATTGAGTCATCGGTTGAAGAAGTGACTGAAGAAATCACCGAGGAGGTAGAGGTTCCTAACGTCTCAGAAGATGAGACTGAGGAAGATGAAACAGACGAAATTTTAGAAGCTAAAGGTAGCTAACGGCGGTGGGCTTGAAGCGTATGGGAAGCCCTACATTTGGCAGTCGGCCAAGTCCGACCGTACCGCGCGCAGCGGCCGCCGGAGGCGTAAATATTGAAATTAAAGATCGATTCAACAGGAGATAAAACGATGGAATCAGTAGTTAATTTTTTGGGTGCAGCGATCACCTATTTTGAAGGGGTTTATACCTCAACGTTGCCAGAAGCAACGGCAGGACAAACGATATATGCGGTGGTGGCTATCCTTTCTATATTCTCAGCTTTGCTTGGTTTGGGGATGGTTGTTTTTCGCAGAGCGGACGGCTTGGCCGTCAACAGCTTGATTGCTCAAGCTGTCGTGGTGGTGCTTGCACCGGCCCTGTACGTGGCTTTCTTTGGCGTGGGCTAGGCACTGAGCGATAGCGATCAAATTGAGAGCGTGGGGCAATACTCTATCGAGCATGTCCTACGCTTATCGCCATCACTTGAGCATGTGCGCCACCACCACAGCGCGTCGTTTACCAACGACGAGCAAGATAAGCCGTACATATTTTAGCTTCACCTAAACTTCCCGCAGGGAAATTTAGGTGGCTAAAAAATGCCCCGCATCTTGCCAACGTCGCGCCGTTGAATCACGTTATCGATGGTCCGCTGGTCGCGGATATCGACAATTTTGCTCACGAGCAAAACAAGCCTTCGGCGACCACGCAGGGGCGGAAACCCTAACGGTTTCATCCGCGTTGACCGCCGGTGGTCGCTGCGCACGAAGCGGCAAGGATCGTCCTTGCATTCGGTAGGCTGTTCCCTCATTTTTAGAAATTATGCAAAAGAAGCTTCATCATTTTGACGAACCGATTTCAGCTCATCGAGTACGCAAAGAACTGAAATTAAGTGAGACCACAATTGAAAAAATTCAAGTTTATGCTGATGCTCAAAAGGTCTCATTTAGTCGTGCTGTTGAGTTCCTTGTGTCGTTAGGATTGAAGAAAAAAGGGATTGATGAGGTGGCTTTATCACATCATTTGAGCAAGGTGGTGAAGCAGGAATCTGCGGCGCACTTTAATCGTTTTGCAAAGCTGATTGTACATGCTGGTTTAGAGGCAGGAGCGGCAAAAGAAGCGGCCCAGCAGCTGTACTTTTTAGAACTTCAAAAACTGGCTTCGGCCGACGATTTAGAGGCTGCAATTAGCGTTGATCCCGATACGCCTGAAGGGGAAAAAATTATCAGACTACACAACAAACATAAAGGGCGTTTTCGGTGGAGAGCGATTCAAAAGCTGAAAAAACCGCTAGCTGAATTGGCTGAAATTTTAGCGGAGATGACCACGTAAAAACGATGAACTACGTTAATTTGCGGTACTACAAAAACCTCACCAAAGCGAACAACCCAACCAGCACTTTAGTGAATAGGTCGGTCTTCTATTATGGGTATGGGACGAACACAACTTTGGAGAATGGAGAGGTCATTTATCCGACCGAAGAACGTGGCGATTGGTACAGTCCGCAGGGGCAAGAAAAGTATGGTGATGTGTTGACATGGGCATCTGGAAATGCCCTAAATCACAAGTACACCTACACCATGATTTTGTCTTTGAGGGATGGACAAATGGAGCCCGAAGATTTCATCGAGGCGATGAATGAAACCGCCGAAAATTACTTTGACGATTATCGTCTTATCGTCCATTACGATACGAATCATGACCATGCTCACGTGATGGCATTTAGAGATACGGTGCTACGTAGAGGGGAATTTGATCGGTTCAGATTGGAGATGCGGGACAAGCTTTCTAGCTTGGAAGAGCAGCGAATTTTAGAGCAGGACGTTGAACCAGAAAAAGGTATTTCAATCCAGCAAGAGATGGATTGGGAGGATGACTTAGAGCTATGATGAAGAACCTCAAGCAGATTTCAGATGTGACCAATAAAGACGTTGTCATGCTGAAAAAGAAACCCGCTCGTCGATCTGTAAAAATCACTTTGCTGGTTGTTTGGTTCGTTGCGGCCGCAGCTGCATACCTATGGCACCCCCATATCCAGACTTTAGAAAGTCAGGTGCTTAAGCTATGTTTTTCTGCACTTGGCATCTTGATTTGGGCGACGTGGCCGGTAGGCCAAATTTTTTGGGAGCAGGTTCAAATTGGATCATTGGCGATCTATGAGGATCAGTTTATGTACTTGTTTTATGGGGGATCGGCACTGGTCCCAATGCTGTTTTTCCTCATCCGCTGGTATTGGTTACGTTTGCCTGCTTCACCCAAAAGAGCCGACGAATATCGAATAGAAAAACACCGCTTGAAGATGGGGCGCATGACCCCGGCCGAAGCTTTAAGAGACTATCGACAAGCTGCGGGTAGTGGATTCCCTCTTGTGTCTTTGGAAGCTGATCCGGACAAGCGGGGTGATAAGGTGATTGGACTGCCAGAGCTTAAAGCGCACTGTGCCATTCTTGCCCCAACTGGAGCAGGGAAGGGAATGAACTTTACCGATGTGATTTGCTCAACACGGCATGCAATGGTGGTGATTGATCCAAAAGGTGAGCAGTTGGCTCGAACCGGTGGCTACCGGGCGCAAATGGGACCGGTTTACACATTGCCGGGGCATGGTATTGACCTATCTCGATACTATGATTTCTCTAATCGTGATGATGTAACAGAGCTTCACTATCACATGATGACCCCATGGAAAGATAGCCAGACGGTCTTTGCCGACAAAACAAAAGCGTTGTTTTCTGCTGTTGGGATATTTGCCAAAGTACACGGTTTAAATCCAATCTACGTTCTATTGTCACTGGCTGAAAGCGACCCATCCGTTTCTCTGAATGCCCTTTATGAAGTTGCCCCCGATCTTGTGATGGCTTTTACCAATGGCAAGAAACCCGAGGAAATGGATCGGATGGCCGGGAGTAGCTGGGGGACATTTGCAACACGGCTGTACCAGTATTGGCAGCATGTCGATACGATCACAAGAAGTGGTGCGTGGTCTATCCCAGATGATTGGGTAGAGCAGAAGGGGACGATCTATATTACATATCCTTTTGATGCTTTGAAGGGGGCAGGGGGTGTTGTTTCTGCTGTTTTGGCCGGACTGATGCGTCAAAGAATTCGTACTGACGCACGTATCCCAATGACTGTTGGTATCGATGAGTTGATTGCTGTTGGTATTGGAAATATAGACACCTACTTAGCAACAGTCCGCAGCTACGGCGTTTCAATTTTGACCTATATTCAGGACTACGCTCAGCTAGAGCAGAACTATGGCAAACGAGCAGACACAATTTTGGCTAACTCAGCCTATAAGCTTTGGTACAGGCCCAATGAAATGCGGACGGCCGCGATGATCGAGCGCATTTATGGGACTGAGCTGAAGCCAAGTTACTCGCACAGTCGAACACTTCAAAAAGAGCGAATGGAAGTAGATATGGGGAAGCGCAGCCGTTCTGTTTCCCAGAATCTTTCTGTTGTACCCGCTTTGTCAGAAGGGGCAGTCAAATCAATGGGGGATGATGAAGTGATTGCAGAAATTGGAAATAGGGTGGTTAGAGGCTATCGGCTTTGGCCGGTGCCGCGCTTTGACGAGCTACAGAAGTATCCGCAGCCAATCATTTTGAGAGCGTCTGATACGCCTGAATCCCTAGAATGGCGAAAATATCTGCCCGTTGTGGCCGATACGGACGCTCAGAAGCCTTCTAAGGAGAAAAGTAAGAGGAAGAGCCGGTATACAGGCTAAAAAAGCCTGAGATTGTTGAGTGAGTTGAATATGCAGCATGGGAGCGGCCTACCTGATCGGGGGCTGCTTCGTGCTGCTAGAAACAGGAGATATTTAGAGATGAAAGTGAAGAATAGAAAGCACATTCTCATTTTGAGTTTGATTGTGCTTCTCATGGCCGTTGTGATTTCACCGGCTAAGGCAGCGTCAAGCGTTGCCTTTAATAATGGAGATGTAGCGGCCGGTTGGAGTGACTGGTCATGGGGCGTTGAGCGGAATGGTGCCAACGTCCAAAGCGATCAGTGGGGTGGTGTGTATTTGCGCATCGATCAGGAGGCGGGGTTTGAGGTAAGTGATTACTCCAGCTTGATTGTTTCAGTAGACACAGATAGCCCTCTGTTGGTTGGCATTGTGGCTGATGTAGATCATCCATCAATTGAAATAAAAAGCGGTGAGACAGAAATAGAATTCGAGAAATTAGCCTTGGCAGGTACTAAAAGTTTCTACGGCATCCAAATCCGCTCACCTGAAGTTGCAGAGTATAGCCTTATCAAGGTTGAACTAAAAACCAAAGAACCAGAACCAACTGCTACGCAGTTACCACCCACCGCGACACCAACGGCTGAACCAAGTTCAGCTACGGCCACCGCCGAACCAACAGCCACCCAACCAATGACCGAAACGAGTTCAGCCACGGCTGAACCTACTGCCACAGAGACGGCCTTTACTGGAACCCCAGCTGAAACGAGTTCACCCACCGCCACAGCCACACTACCGCAGCCTCAAGTGCCTGTACAAGAGCAGCCATCTACAAATGGGCCGGTATGTCGTGGTCTAAGCCAAGAAGCTGAAGACGGCCAGCTATATGGCAAGATGAAGCGGGAATCAGGATATATCTATGTTTCAAGCGGTGAAAACAATGATCCAAATAATCGCTCTAATCGGGCAGATTATTGTGTCAATGTCAGCGTCAGCGGAACTTATCAAATTAAGGCATCGGTCCAAGCCTCAAACGGGAGTAGTGATACGGCTTTCTTCATTATTAATGGTAACAGTCATCTTTGGGACATAACCAATAACAGCCGGTTTGTAGAAGATTGGGTCAATGATCGAGGCAAGGCCGATCCGATACAGATCCGTTTAACGGCCGGTCAGCACCGTGTGTCTATCGTGCACCGTGAGCCCAATGCAAAAATTGATCGTTTTCAATTTGTGCTGATCAAAGCGGATGCAACGCCGATCCCACCAACTGCCACACCACTGCCGCCAGTGGCAACACCAACACCGTTACCAAAGCAGTGTGGTGGTTTAACTCAAGAGGCTGAAAACGGAACCCCATTTGGTGAGATGCAGATTATCAATGACAGTCGAGCCAGCAGCGGCCGGGCGGTTAAGGCGACTGGCTCAGATAAAAACTTGAGCGATAACCGCTTAGATTTCTGTGTGCGTATCTCTGAGGCTGGACGTTACCAGATTCGCGGCCGGGTGTTTGCTCAGGACGATAGTTCAAACTCAGCGTTTGCAACAATCAACAACCAGCCAACCGGTGGTATGACATGGCATGTACGAGCCAACGGCAGCGGATACCAGACGCATTCTGTATCTAATGGAGGATCACCTGGCGGGAACAACCCGGCCGTAACCTTTGAGATTCAGCCGGGAGATTATCAGTTCTCCGTGTATCAGCGAGAATCTAATTTTGTGCTAGACAGCATTCAGTTTGTTCGGGTTGATGAGGTTCCCCCTACGGCTACACCGACAACACCTCCGCCAACGCCAACGCCGGTTAAATCGTGTGGAGCTTTTCAGCAGGAAGCAGAAAGCGGGAAGCTCTACGGCGCAATGAAACTTATCCCAGACAGCGCAGCCAGCGGCGGTCAGGGTGTTGGTGCAACAGCGGCCAAAAATGATTCTATTGTGGCAGGTGACCGGCTAGAGTTTTGTGTGACTGTGACTGAAGCTGGGAACTACCATCTTGCGGCATGGGTAAAAGCACCTGAATTTAATGCAAATTCAGTGTATGTCATTCTGGATCATGAGGGGATGGTTTGGCATATGAATTTAGGAGATAGCTACAGCCGCCAAATTGTGTCAGATGGCGGGAATCCAGAAGGAGGCAATCCTACCAGACACTTCTATTTGTCAGCCGGGGATCATATGATCCGCTTTTATCATCGTGAGCCGGGTGTCGTTTTAGATCGGATTGAGCTGGTACAGGGTAATGACAACAAACCTGTTCCGACAGCTACGCCAACACGCCCGGCTAATCCCGGAAATGTTAACGGGATGTTGCCCCCTGAAGCGCAGATCGATTACTCCAATGCGGGCATTAGCGGAGGTATCCCCAATTATCCCAATACCATATGGGTACAGGGACGCACAGAGGCAGACATTGAACGGGCGATCCGCAACGCAAAGCCATATACGCGCATCATGCTCCCGGCCGGGACATACAACATCGGGACGATTGACATCAACAAGAGCCATATCGCTTTGGTAGGTGCTGGAAACTCTTGCGGAAATACAGTCTTACGATTTGGTTCGAATGACAGCGGGATAAGGGTAAGTAACAATGGCAGTATAGGCTCTTCAACGAAACTGACGGCCACAGCGTACCGCAATAGCAAGACCATTAAGGTATCTAATGCCAGCAGCTTTAACACTGGAGATTATGTTTTCATTCAGCAGAATGATGACGCTCGCCTCTTCAGAGTAGACCTAAGCCGTAATCCAACGGAAGATTGGGTCAGAAATAACTCAAATCAGATCAATAAGGTTGTTGGTAAAAGTGGCAACACGCTAACGCTGGAGGGGGGGCTCAATCTAGATTACAAGACTTCACTCAATGCCAAAGTGGCTAAGGTGCACAATATGGTTGTGGGTGTTGGGATTGAAAACATCACCATTGAGCGCACCAAAGATGATTACGCCATTGGAGATTCTGCCAACCTCTTTTTCTGGTATACGGCTAATTCATGGGTTCGCGGGGTTCATTCAAAGAACGCCGTGCGCGCTCACGTATATTTCAAGCGTTCCTACAAAGGAAATGTGACCGGCAACTATTTAGACCGTGCCTTTAACAACGGACCAGGCGGTCACGGGTATGGTGTTCGGCTGCAGGATGAGACGACAGATATGCTCGTCGAGAACAATATTGGCCGTTTGCTGCGTCACAGCTATCTAGTACAAAGCGGGGGCAATGGAAATGTCTTTGGCTACAACTATTCGGCTGATCCATATGGTGAAGGCTTTGGCGAAATCTACACCGATTTAAGCGTTCACGGTGGGATGGGTCACTCCAATCTATTCGAGGGGAATCAGGCACAGCATGCCAAGGTGGATAACATCCACGCCTCAAATCCGGCAAATGTCTTTTTCCGCAACCGTTTAGAGATGGACATCGATCACTACACCTATAAAAGCCAGCTGATGGAAAAAGGGGCAAGTACACCCCATATCTGGGTCCATGAGAATCAGTATTTCAATGCGTTCTTAGCCAATGAGATCGGGTTCCCCGGCGCAAACAAGGCGACCCAGACAAAAGGTTTCAGCGACGGCCGGACGCGAGATAACTTCACTGTGTGTAAGTTCACCAATTCCAGCGACGGGGAACGGGGCTGCGGCCGCACACGGGAGACGACGGTGAACCACGGCACCCATGACTATCTCACGGGCAAAACAACGTGGGATAGCTCGATCAGTGAGCGAGGGTTCCCAAGCTCGATTTACTTGAGCGGTAAACCAAGCTTCTGGGGCAATTCAGCATGGCCCATGTTCGGTCCAGATCGTTTAGGGCTGAGTGAAAGCCAGAAGGTGATTCCGGCCAAGGCCCGGTACCTGGCTGGGGATTATTGTGCAGAGCGTTAGTTAGGAGAATGAGGGGTTGGCGTGTGAGCGTCAACCCCTCTTAAGGACATGAAGCGAGGAATAGCGGCAACAGCAACTCACTGTCTGTTGCTTCAAACGCAGGAGGGTTCAGACAGTGATTTTTGGTTTGTTGTTTTAGATTTTTTAGTCGAACAAAAAAGGTTGGGTTTTGATCTAAGTGCTTACCCGGCCGCAAAGAACAAGCTGGCTGAGGATGAGATGTTTAGAGCAGCGTTCTATGCTCAATATCGTCAAACGTGTGTGAGCCATATTCGGCCATTTTTACGCTACAGCAATTTGTCATGAACTGGATTCTGATTTTGTTTCGGCTGATGTCTGTAGCGATTGTAATCAGCACAGTTGTGCGCTATGGCATCGCTGTGCGCAGAGACAACATGATTCAAGTTGGGGGTAACTCAGCGAGGTTTTTCATCCAGCTTGTTTTAATTAGTTTTCTGTTTTCGTTCTGATCTAAATGAATAGTAGATGAGGCAGCGAACTGATTTGTGACAACTTATTTTCCTAGGACAGGAAAGGGATAAAAGATACGTAAACAAAGGCTGAATTTGCTGGGATGTAAGCACGAGTTTTAAACAAATTGAGTTTTTAATAGTACACTATTTCTAGCTAGTAGGTTAGATTGCAATCTAGCAAGGATAAATGCAATGGGCATTTTGACAACGCTATCCATTGCGGTAGCAGCAGGTTTGATCGCTAACCTCATTAGTTACATAGTGGTTAACTGGTGGAATAAGCGGCAATAAAAAAGAGACTCCACAGCTTAACAGGACGTGAAATCTCTCTTTTTGTAGATGACCAGTCGTTGAAACGGCTGGTCATTTCTTTTTTATTGAACAGTATACTACCATATCCTCAAATTACAGACTTAAATTATATGGAAAATACACGGGCTTAGATGGAATGCATAGGTGCGCTAATTTAGCTGCAGCTGATCGGTCGGGCGCGGCCGCCAAGTGGCCAACTTCTCAAACGCACCTAAAGACAGAGTAAGTTGGTGCGCCATCTCTCCAGATCTGGATCGATGCGGCCGACGGGCCCAAGATTAGCGAACCTGTTTTGAAAAGTGGATTTAACGCTCTAATTCTTGCTGTGGTGAGGGTGAGAGGTAAATATTGTTGTTTAAGATTCTATCTACAGCTTTAGCAACTTCTTCAACCGGCAAATGATCAAATTTATCAAGATAGCCAGCAATACCTAAGTTAAGTAAGTGGCGCAATATCACCTGAGTGTAAGAGCGAGCACTGTACACGAGTATCTTTAAATCGGGTCTTTTTTTTAAAGAGTCCTCAATGAATTGAGTGATGGAATAGTTGGAAATCTCTTTTGAAGATGTAGGTAGCATTGTGCTAATGATAGCAACATCAATACGAGTATTCGTTGACAGAAAAATATCTGCATCTTCTAAGTTTTGAAATGAGCCAACTATATTGAAATTTCTTAGGGCCTCCTTCAATTGGTTGATTACTATGTCACTGCCCTGCAAAATAACCAGATTTATTTGATTTGTTGTCATTTACTGTCACTATACCAAATTAGGTGCGCTAATCTTGTTGAAGGAGCTGCTTCTGGCCCGGCCGGGCTGCTGCTAAGGTTTCTGCCGTACCACTAAACAAAATTTATTTGGTGCGTTGAACCTCTAAGGTGCCGGCGCGGCCGCAGCGGCCGGCAGACATAGCGCACCCTGGATTAGTAGGAAGGCTGCTTTTCACATTGGTCTGAAAGAATAGAGTATCTAATTCCTGAGTGACCAACCCATGTTGTCATCTCACATAGTTTACAAGTGGCTTGAAAGCCGTTTTCAACTTTTACAAAGGGGGTCAATTCATGACCGGAAGCTGCGGCTTCGGCCGCAGCTTCTTCAATTGATTCAAGTGGATTTTGGTCAGTCATTTTTTCCTTGTTTGAGAATCTTGATCTCTGTTCTCATGTGTTCCATCTGAATTCTTAAAACTTCAATGTCTTTGCCTAAATTGATTTGATGTTCCATAACCTTTGGGATTAGGTTTAAAGAAATCATCAGTTTCGCTTCTGTGCTAGGTTCAGACATGGGAGAAAACGCAGCATACAAGAATTTATGAGCTACGGCTTGGAACGCTTTTAGTTTTTTAGCAGTTTCCGGACTTCCAACTCGATTAGGATCAATACCCAATAACCATCCATGTATAAAGTCAAGTGGCAAACACAATTGATCACGCATCCTGCCATCTGACGCTTCCATTGATACACTCGCTACGTGGTCTGAATAAAATCCATGTCTGTTAGTTCTTCTTCGCTGTGAAGACCAGTCAATAGAAAGATGATCACAAAATTGTCTAAGTGGAATATATACAGTGTCGTCTTTGCT
The DNA here is from genome assembly GCA_039199965.1 of Chloroflexota bacterium. GTDB lineage: Bacteria > Chloroflexota > Anaerolineae > Promineifilales > Promineifilaceae > WTJY01. The sequence continues at coordinate 15,753 of JBCCSO010000021.1, forward strand.
AATTGCACCTACAAGTTCAACATTACCTTCTATCTCTTCGATTTCCACCTTTCTAGTTTCAACTATTGTTGTAAGTTTCTTCATGTTCGTTTTGATCAACCGTGGTCATTATGACCACGGTTGATTCTTATTTTTTTAGCCTTGTTGCTCGTTTAAGTTTCTTTGAATTGATCCGATTGGGCAGGGTGAGTTGTTGGCCAAATACCAACACCAACAAAATCAACAACAGTATGAGGATTCAGATTAACAAATTTTTTGTTTTCAGGGTCGTACGCCCGACCATCGGGCATTTTCTGGTATGCAGCTTCTTCATAGACAAATACATCTTTATATAAAAGCGTACCGTATTTCATCTGTTTTCGTTGTGCCATGCGAGTTTTCCCTCTACACGATCAAAACTTCGGTAAATTGTTCTGATTGACACACCGTACTTCTGCGCAATATCAGGCACAGTCATTTTCTCTTTATGCCGGAGACGATAGATTTCCTCATCATCTTCAGTAGTTAACGACAAGGTGCGGCCGATTTTAACCCCCCTTTCCTTTGCTTGCTTAATCCCTTCCATTTGCCGCTCGTGGCGAATGGTGTTTTCAAATTCGGCGATGATTGCCAAAACTTGAAACAAGAGTTTTCCTGTTGGAGTTGTCGTATCAATGTTCTGATCTATCACGGCCAAATCAACTCCTTTTTCTTCAAGCTGTTTTGCTATATTAAATAGATCGGTGCTAGATCGAGCCAGACGATCTATTTTTGTGATATGCAGGGTATCACCTCTTCTAACAAATCGAAGGCACTGATCCAACTGCGGCCGCGCTGCACGTTTGCCTGAAATCTTTTCTTGAAATATCTCATCACAAAACGACAGTTTTTTAAGCTGTACTTCGAGCGATTGACCTGAGCTAGAGACCCGAGCGTACCCTACATTTGCCATAAGGGGACCCCATTCTCTTTAAGTGAGCTTTTAATCATAGTGAATGCTTGCTTTTGATTATTGACTAGAGATTCTATCTGATCATCTTTGCTCTTTATACGCCCTTCAAGATCATCAATTGTAGCCTGAAGATGATCAATTTTATTCTGCTTTTGCCAAGTTACCGACTCGTGCATAGACCAGATCATGCTCAAGATTAAAGGAACCGCTTTCTTGTTTTTGATGATGGCTGCCATATCAAGTAGCTGATTCTTTAAATTGTAATCGTCTAGGGCATCGATGCGCTTAGCCTCGTCTGGAAAATTGGTCTGAAGATTGTTTAGAGTTTTGGCTCTTTTTTTATCTAGCTTGCCTTGACGTGTCCGGTGATAGTCGCAGCAGAATTTAGAAGTGCTGCGCTCAGCGTAGTATGTTTCTTGGCACTGTTCATCTTGGCATACTTTTCGAATCATGTAATTGAACTCCTTTCCGTGTCAAATTAAAGGGACGTTTTGACAATGCAATTTTGGCATGTAATATGGCATGATTTTAGCAGGTCTTTTTGTGCATGTCAAATTGTATACTTTTTGGCAGATGTGCGTAGTAGGGTACCTGCTTTGAACCGGCCGATTTATAAAAGATGATGGATAATGTGGAGACTATGAGAGCGAGTTGGAATATTTATCCACTATCACCAAGAATAGCCACCTGACCCATACTGAGTTTAGTGTCTTGCGCAAGTTTGGTGCAGCTACTTTGTTCTGATGAACCATCGATATGAATTGGGCAATTTTTCTCTTAGATAACCTATCTCTTTGGATTGGATTGGTGCAAATGAATTAACTTTTAGATGCTGTACTAATTTTGCGCAAGATCCGCTTTTTTCAGGGTAGGTTAAACCTCATTTAGAGGTGATACATATGCCCGTGATATGGCGCACGCGAAGCTGTTATGCGAGATCACATTTCGCCACTTCAATATCTTTCCTTTCTTCTGCTGATCCCTTCAACATTTACGCCACAGCCTTTCCTCACAAACATTCGCTCAGAATCAAAACAGGATTGCTTCATATTTCCTTCAGATTTACCCGTTTCAATTATCTTCAATTCAATTCGTTATTTTTTGGAGATACAAATGAAACAATCATTTTTGAAACTGTTTTTTCTGTTCATCTGCCTCTTTGGGCTGATCGCCTGCGGTGGCACGGATGAGCCTGTGCCAACACAAGACAGCCAAGCCGAAATTTCATCAGCAGCCACATCTGGCTCAAGCGATGGGGTAACAAATTTTAACAACACACCGGCCGATTCTGAGTTAAAAATTGTCGATATTTCACCAATCCCAGATGATTTTCTCCGCAGAATTCGCAACAATTTCAACCGGTACACCCAAGTAATTATGCCAAATGGAAAGCCGGTCAACATTTATGCCCAAGCAGAATTGACCGACGCTCAAATTATTCAAGCACGCAACACACTCATTTTTTGGTTAACTGACGTGCCGGGCAGTCGGTACGGGGCGGACAAAACAGCCGTAGCTAATAAAATGGGTGACAATCAGGCCACCCTCTTGCTACTCAAAGGGTCTGATGGGGAAAGCCGTGTCCCTAATGTCGATGGGCAACCCCTCTATCAAAACGAACTCGTCGTTCCCGGTTCCACTTGGTATATCAACAACAATTTTGAACATCGGGACGCGACTTTCGAAGAGATTCTGCACCTCGTTCACGACACTGGTATCGGTGTTGACGGCGAAAACAGCAGCCCTGGCGCCTTGCCCGACTTCCAAGCCGAAATTCGTGCCGCCACCAACAATGCTACCGCCAACAACTTCCAAATTTGGCCGACACAGGCGGGCAGCGATAGCGGCTTGAAAAATTGGCATGATGAACTGGCCGCCGAAAACAGCCTGTCTCAAGAATATCTAGCCGCCGTCATCGACAGCTACTATGGCCTTTGGGGACCATTCACCGAAGCCAACGCGGGTATGTGGGGCTTTTACATCGCCCAAACCCGTGATGACATTCAGGTGAAAGACTCGCAAGGCTGGGCACTGATGGAGGATTTTTTTAGCCCATACCTTACCTACAATGCACAGCTCGATCCTAGCTTCGACGGCACCTTTACGATGACGTTTGACCCCGCTACGCCGTATACGCACAAATCCCAATATCTGCTCAAAGCAACTTTAACCGGCTCGAACAACGCCAATCTGACCGGCAATGATCAAGACAATGAGCTGGGTGGCAACAGCGGCAACAATGTGCTCAATGGGATGGGCGGCACCAATACAGCCGTTTATCCAAAAGCGAAGAGTGAATACACCATCACCAACAATGAAGATGGCTTAATCACGATCGTTGGGGATGGAACAGACACCCTCATCAATATACAACGCATCCAGTTTGCTGATCAAATGATGTCAGCTTAAATTGTCTGAGGAAAACATGAAACAACTTATTTTAAAAAGAATTTTACCGGCCGTTGGCGTGCTTGCTCTCGCCGTTGCAGGCTACTTTTTCTTCTTTACGCCAGCTGAGTTTAGAGCACAAGCCAATCCAGCCCCAGCGTGTCAATCATCGATTTTTGACAAATCTGCTTTAGTGTTCGACACGTTGCTGATTTGCGGCACTAAAGATGTTCCGGCCGAAAAGCTAACCCATGCTGCCAATGTTGCGGCCGAGTGGCTCGACAATGATGGAGACGGAATCGTCGACGAGCCTCGTTTAATCGAGATTTTCAAAACAAGCAGGCCAGTCGTCGTCATGTCTTCAGCCGGGATCTCACCAGCAGCCATGCCCCGCATTATGACCGCCTTGTCTGGTTATCAGATCCAAGATCTGCATGCCTCCGAAACCAATCCCGGTGGCAACCAGCGAGATGCTTCTCAAGAAGAGATTCATCATGTCATCATGAACGGTGGCTGGATACCCCTTCTCCCAGCAACTTTTAGCGACCAAGCAAGCCAAAGCAGCAAGCTCTATCAGGCATGGCAATTGGCCGATACCAACCAACTCTACGTCTACAACGACCCGACCTGCAATGACAGTTGCAAGGTGACAGAATTTGTCTATTTGGCAACGGCCGCTTATTTTGGTGGCGATATACGCGATTTACAAACGGAAGAAATCCGCCTCTATACCCGCGGTGAACTTCAGCAGTCGATTCCAGCCGTTGTGGAGATTTTTGAATCGGCCGATTACGTTTATCCCACCGACCACTGGCCGACAGGAGATTATGCCCATCAGCAAAATATTCAGACCTTTGGTCTTTCTGAGTAAAAAAGTGAAAATTTAAGGAGAAAATCATGATTCACAAACAGACAAAGAAACCTGTTTGCATTATCGATGAAGATGACAAAACAATCGGCCGGATCTTTACTCGCAGAGAAGCGATTAAAATGCTAAGCGCAACCGGTGGTGCAATATTCCTTTCCGCTTGCTTTGCCGGACAAGAGATGGTGCAAAATGCACCAGCCGCAGGCAGCAATATCAACCCTGACTGCGTCGTTCGGCCAGCTTTAGACGAAGGGCCCGTTTTCGTAGAGCAAGAGCTCGCCCGCTCTGACATCCGTACCGATACCTCAAATGGAGTTGTCAGTGCAGGCGCATTGCTTGACCTCTCATTTAGAGTAACCAGCATTGCCAACAACGCCTGCACACCGCTTGAAAACGTTCAGGTTGACATCTGGCAATGTGACGCCACTGGCGTCTATTCGGACACCAGCGAACTGGGCTTCCAGACGGTTGGCCAGAAATTCCTGCGGGGCTATCAAACAACTGATGCAGATGGAATGGTTAAATTTATAACCATCTACCCCGGTTGGTATGAAGGTCGTGCAGTCCACATCCACGTTAAATTCCGCACGCCAGATGGGTATGACTTTACATCGCAAGTCTTCTTCGATGATGCTTTTACCGATCAAGTATTCACAGAAGCACCATACAACAGCCGTGGCGAACGCATTTTACGCAACGCAGATGATGGAATCTACAACGAGAGCAACGGCCAGATGATGCTAAACGTCTCAAAAACGGAACAGGGATATACAGCCGCAACTTTTACCATCGCTCTTGATTTATCTTAAGCGTATTTATTCAGCAAAAGGATAAATCCTCCCGCTACAAACCTGCTAAACAATTACTCTTAAGCTACTAAACGTGCGGGGAACTCCCCAGCTAATTGTTAGTGTTGGGTAGTGCCCTGCATGATCAACAACATTAATTTCTCAAACCTTACGGAAAATACTGGCTTTGACAAGCTCAGGGTGTATAAGTCCGATTTCTGTCCTAATTTTAAAGGATTATATAATGGGGGTTCTAGTTAGTTCAGTAACGGCCTGGTTGAGATGAATTGGAAAATTATGCAGTTTTGCATATCTTTCAAAATAATTAGCGATTTCATCTCGCGAGGCGTAACCGTCCGGATCACCTTCCAATGGGAGTCCCGGCATTGCAC